>JAAZAW010000153.1 GCA_012514125.1 Phycisphaerae bacterium
TAGAAATAATCAAATTATCGGTCGGGGTTATCATCACTTTTTTGGCGGCCCGCATGCGGAAGTCGATGCCATTCAGGACGCACGGGCGCAAGGTGAATCGATTCGAGGCGCTACGCTGTATGTGACGCTTGAACCTTGCTGTCATTTCGGTAAAACGCCGCCGTGTACCCAAGCCATTATCGATGCGGGGATCAAGCGGGTGGTGATAGGCGCGATGGACCCGTCGGCGAAGGTGGGCGGCAAGGGGATCGCCGCTTTGAAAAATGCCGATATTGAGGTTCAAACAGGACTTATGGCCGATGAAGCGGAAGCGCTCAACCCCTGGTTTTTCAAATTTCACCGAAAAAATACGCCCTGGGTGATTTGTAAATGGGCGCAAACGCTCGACGGCAAGCTTGCTGCGCGAAGCGGACATTCCAAATGGATTACCGGCCCGGAAGCCCGGCGGGAGGCTCATCGAATCCGGCAAACGTGTCAGGCGATTGTCGTCGGGATTGGGACCGCTTTGGCGGACGATCCGGAATTGACCGTTCGCTTGGATAGCAATAGTGACGGGGATATTCACGCCCCCCAAGCCGGTGCCCCAAGAGACGGGCGAGTGCTCAACCGGGTGGTTTTTGACTCGGATTTGCGGATCGACATCGGCTCAAAACTGGTTCAAACCGCCAGGCAGATGCCTGTGTGGGTTTTTACGGCCCAAAACACGGAAAAGTCGAAAATCGAAACTCTTGAAAAATTTGGGGTTCACGTGGTCATGATGCCGACGGCTCAGCAGGGCCGATTGAGTTTGGGTGATTTTCTTTCGTTCGCGGCCGATCAAGGCTGGGCGCGAATCATGGTGGAGGGCGGGGCGACGTTGATTCGTTCGTTTTTAATAGCGTCGATTGTGGATGAACTGGCTGTTTTTCAGTCGGAGGCCCTTGCGATGGATGATCAGGCGAAACAATTTTCCGGATCGGACGCTCTCAAAGCGGATAATTTTTTGCAAAACTTCAAATTTCAGAGTGCCTTGCTTGTTGGAAACGACGTGCTGCTTCGGTTATTGTTAAAATAGGCATATCTAATCTGTGAAAATAGGCAATATCGGAAAGAACGTAAGGGGTGTTTAGTTCTATTTGGAAAAAAAAGAGGTAAAAATTGCGCTGTGGATGATGTTGATAAGTGTTTTAAGTTTTGATTTTGTCGAAGTTTACATTGTTTATAACAGAATGAATAAATTTTTTAAGAAACGCCGCGGGCCATGCCGATACAATAACAAGACATCCTTGAAGGGTTGAAAAAGGCCCCTGGAAAAAACTTGAAATGAAACAGGTTTTAATGTTAAATAAGAATATCTTCAGGGATGGGATTAGGTAACTCAGTTTGCTCAGGGGGCATCTGAACAAAACCTGACGTAATAGACAACAGCATACTTTTGAAGCGTAAAAGCCAGGACCCGTAACGACGCTGAAAGTAGAGCCAGAGTTTAGATGTTTTCGCCGAGAATAAAGAGGTAAAACGTTATGGTCGATGAAATTCGTACATCAGGAGCGCGCTTCGGGGCAACGCCACTTGTTCGGCTCGGCGGGTATTCTCGTATTGGTGGTTTATCCCAGGAGAGTTCTGGGGGCGTGGAAGTGACCGACAAGGTCGAAATTTCGGAATTGGCGGCGTTGCGGTCGAAATACGCCCAGTTACCGGAAATTCGTCAGGAGCTTGTGGATCGTGTCCGGCAGGAAATTGCATCGGGCAGGTATGAGACTGCGGAAAAGCTCGATCAGGCGATTGAAAACCTGCTGGAAGATCTGAAGTAGCGTGAAGTTTACGATCATTGTTATTGAAAGGCCGGCCTGAGAAGGGTCGGCCTTTTTTTTGTGCTTTATGCGCGGGGGCGCGGGTATGCTTAATTTTGTTTTTTTTATAGAAGGCCTTTTGGGGTGTAGCGGGTGTGCAGCAGGTGATGCGATTTTTCGCTTAAGGGACGGCCTAGAAATTCTTCGTATAGTTTTTTGAGGTCCGGATTTTCGTGCGATTTGCGCAGGGATTTTCCTTCATCTTCCCTGTAGATCGCTTCGATCCTGGCGAGCCGCACCGTGTCGTCGGTCATTCGGGGCTGACCTCCCCCACCGATACATCCGCCCGGACAGGTCATGACTTCCACGAAATGATAGTTGCCCTGGTTTGATCGAATTCGTTCGATGAGCGTTCGGGCGTTGCCCAGGCCATGCGCGACGGCGACATTGACGGTGAGGCCTTCGAGGAAAGACCAATCGGGAACCGTTCCGGTGATTTTGAGGGAAGCTTCTTTGACGCCTTCGAGTCCGACGATGGGAGTGACGTGGAGATTTTCAAATGGGAGCGGTTTTCCGGTCACGATTTCGTAGACGGTGCGCAGGGCGGCTTCCATGACTCCGCCGGTGTTGGCGAAGATATCGGCTGCGCCACTGGACAGTCCCAGCGGGGCATTCATTTTTTCGTCGGGAAGAGAATTAAAATCGATGCCGGCTTGAGTGATCATTCGAGCAAGTTCTCGCGTGGTCAGGACGACGTCCACATCCCGCACAGAGCTGGAGGCCATTTCAGGCCGTTGTGATTCGTATTTTTTGGCGGTGCAGGGCATGATCGAGACGACGAAGATATCTTCGGGGCGTTTGTTGAGTTTTTTGGCGTAATAGGTTTTGGCCAATGCGCCGAACATTTGTTGGGGCGATTTACACGTGGAAATGTTGGGCAGCATGTCGGGGTAGAAATGTTCGACGTAATTAATCCATCCCGGTGAGCAGCTGGTGAATTGCGGCAAGGCGACGGGTTTGTTTTCGAGCAGGGCTTGTTTGAGACGAACGAGCAGTTCGGTTCCTTCTTCGAGGATGGTCAGATCGGCGGCGAAATTGGTATCGAAGACCGCGGCAAAGCCAAGTTTTTTGAGGGCGGCGACCATTTTTCCGGTGACGAGGGTTCCGGGGGGATGTCCGAAACATTCGCCCAGAGCGGCTCGGATGGCGGGGGCGGTTTGAACGACAACGTGCTTCGTGGAGTCGTCCAGAGCGTTCCAGACTTCCTGAATCTGATCTTTTTCGCTGATGGCGCCGACGGGGCAGATCGCGGCGCACTGGCCACACTGTACGCAAACGACGTCGCTTAGATCATTGGTGAAGGCAGGACCGATCATTGATTTAAACCCGCGATGCTGGGGAAAGAGTCCGCCCACTCCCTGAGTCTGGTTGCAGACGGCGACACATCGACGACAGAGAATGCACTTTCCGGCGTCTCGAACCAAGGCGGGTGTGCTTTGATCGATTTTTTTCGGGCCTTTTTCTCCGGGATATGTCACTTCTCGTATTCCCATTTCATGGGCGAGCGATTGAAGTTCGCAATCGTTGTTTCGATCGCAGGTCTGACATTCGCCGTCGTGGGCGGAGAGGAGAAGTTCGACCACCATTTTTCGAGCTTCGCGGGCTCGCCGGGAATGGGTTTGGACTTTCATGCCGTTGCTGACGGGCATGGCGCAGGAGGCGACGAGGGATTTGGTTCCTTCGACTTCGACCAGGCACACGCGGCAGGCGCCGACGGGGGCATACTTTTCGGTGTGGCAGAGTGTGGGAATACGGATTCCCAATTGTCTGGCGGCTTGTAGAATTGTGGTTCCGGGATGCACCTGTGTTTCCTGATTGTTGATGGTGATTTTGAGCATGGTCTATTGGCTCCTCTTTTCTTCACAATTTTCGCGATAGTCGCAACGGAGGCAACGTTTGGCTTCTTTGACGGCGATGGATTCACTCCAGGGCAGTTCCACTTCGGCGAAGCTTGTTCGCCGTTTGGCGACGGGTGCGAGACGTATTTTTGCGCGGGGGTATATTTCCGGATCGGCATCGGGGTCGAAATAGGTGTCTTTTTTAAGTTCTGCCCGCCAGAAGGCATTGAATTGACCTGTGAGCATTTGATCGATGGCGACCGCAGTCCGTTCGCCTGAACCGACGGCGTCGGCAACGGAGCTAGGTCCCAAGGCGGCATCGCCGCCGGAGAAGATCCAGGGGACGGAGGTTTTTCCGGTCATGGGATCGATATCGACGAAGCGGTTTTTTGTTATTCGGATATCCACGCCGTCGAAGATTTCCCTGGGTTCGAGGTATTGTCCGATGGCGGGGATGACCTGGTCGGCGGGAAGGATAAAGTCATTTTCGCCGCTGGCTTTGGGGCTTCGACGTCCGGTTCGGTCGAATTCACCGAGAGACATTCGTCCGCAACGGATGCCGGAAACCTTTCCATTTTCGGTGATGATCTCAAGCGGGCTGATTTGGGTTCGAATTACGACGCCTTCTTTTTCGGCTTCTTCGATTTCTTCCACGTAGGCGGGCATTTCCGCACGGGTTCGACGATAAAGGATGGTGACGGATTTGGCACCGAGCCTGATGGCGGTGCGTGAGGCATCGATAGCAGCATTGCCGCCACCGATCACGACCACATTTTTTCCGACCCAGACGGAACCGCGGATGTTATATTCACGCAGGAATTTGATGGCGTCGGAGACCCCTTCAGCGTCTTCGCCGGGAATTTGAAGTTTGCTGCCATAGGGAGCGCCGATGGCTAGAAAGACGGCCTGGTAGCCTTCGTCTCGAAGTTCTTTGAGGGTGAAGTCTTTTCCCAGACGCATGTTTGTTTCGACATCCACGCCCATGCGTTCGATCATTCGGACCTCGCGGGCAAGTTCTTCACGAGGCAGGCGATAGGCGGGAATGGTCTGGACGAGCATTCCGCCGGGGCGAACTTCGGCTTCGAAGACTTTGGGTTTATAGCCTAGTCGGGCGAGAAAATAGGCACAGGACAATCCGGCGGGACCGGCGCCGACGATGGCGATTTTACGATTGGCGTTTTGTTCGTTTTCGCGAATTTCAGGAACCTGGATGGTGACCTCCTGCTCGACCATGAAACGTTTCAAGCCGCGAATGTTCAATGGTTCATCGAGAGTGCTTCGTCGGCATTTGTCTTCGCAGGTATGGAAACATACTCTGGCGCAGACCGAGGCGAAGGGATTGCGTTCGCGATGTAATTTCAATGCTTCGGCGTATCGCCGTTCGCCGATGTAAGAGACGAACCCGGGGATATCGACGCCGGCGGGACAGGCATTTTGACACGGCGATCGCACCAGCGACGGGCACAGGCCGGCGGGACAACGTTTTTCGCGGATGTGAATTTCATATTCTTCGCGGAAATGCCGAATGGTCGAGAGGACGGGGTTCGGCGCGGTCTGGCCCAGACCGCAGAGCGCGGTGTCCTTGATTTTATTACCCAGGTCGATGAGTTTTTCGATATCGCCTTCTTTGCCTTTGCCGGTGCAGATTCGATCGATGATTTCGAGCATGCGTTTGGTTCCGATTCGGCACGGGGGGCATTTCCCGCACGATTCGTCCTGAACAAAATCGAGGAAGAACCTGGCCATATCGACCATGCAGGTGTCTTCGTCCATGACGATCAGACCGCCGGAACCCATGATGGCTCCGACCTGCGTCAGGGATTCATAATCGACGGGGATATTTAAAAATTCCTTCGGGACGCATCCGCCGGAAGGTCCGCCGATCTGGGCGGCTTTGAATTTTTTACCGTTGGGGATTCCGCCGCCGATATCGTAAATGATTTCTCCGAGCGGTGTGCCGATGGGAATTTCGACAAGTCCGGTGTTATTGACCGCGCCGGCAAGCGCGAAGACCTTTGTTCCCTTGCTTTTTTCGGTTCCAAAGGAAGCGAACCATTCGGGGCCTTTGAGGATGATGGCTGGAATATTCGCGTAAGTTTCGACGTTGTTAAGGAGACTGGGTTTGCCCCATAACCCCTGCTGGGCGGGAAACGGCGGGCGAGGTTTGGGTTCGCCGCGATTTCCTTCGATGGACGTCATCAGGGCGGTTTCTTCGCCGCAGACAAAGGCGCCTGAACCCATGCGGAGTTCCAGATTGAAGGACATGTCTGTTCCGAGGATGTTGTCGCCCAGAAGGCCATAAGACTTGGCCTGGTCGATGGCCATGGTCAGGCGTTGTATCGCCAACGGATATTCGGCTCGCACATAGATGTATCCCTGCGAAGAACCAATGGCGTAGGCGGCGATTGTCATTGCTTCGATGAGGCTATGAGGATCGCCTTCCATGACACTTCGGTCCATGAAGGCGCCGGGGTCGCCCTCATCACCGTTACAAATGACGAATTTTGTCTCGTCGGGTTGGAGGCGGGCCAACTCCCATTTTCTTCCGGTTGGGAACCCCCCACCGCCCCTGCCGCGCAGCCCGGAACGTTTGACGATCTCGACGACCGCTTCGGGGGTCATCGACGTCAGGACTTTCGATAAAGCTTCGTAGCCGTCGCGAGCGATGTATTCTTCGATCTTCGATGGGTCGATCAATCCGCAATTTCTAAGGACGACTCGCTGCTGGCCGCTGAAGAAATCGATTTTGTTCAGATGGGCGACGATTTTTTCTGTGGGGGCCTGCTTATGGGCCAATCGCTCGACGATGTGTCCGGCGAGCAGGTGTTCCTGTACGATATCTTCGGTGTCGGCGGGAGTGACGTGTTCATAAAATATGCCGTCGGGATAAATCACGACCACTGGACCAATGGCGCAAGGTCCGAGGCATCCGGTCTCCACGATGCTGATCTGTTTATCCACGCCTTTAGCTTCGACGCACTTTCGTAAGGCGGCGGCGACCTCCAAAGAGCCTGAAGCGACGCATCCTGCTCCGGCACACACGAGCACATGAATCTGGGATTTGTCATCCGCATCCTTTATGGTTGAAATTTGTGATAAATCGTTGTTTTTACCGCCCTGCCGAATATCCATCCACTTCCGAAGTCTGTTCCGCAATTCTGTAAGTTCCTGAGCCATGCTGATTTTTCGGACCATAATTACTTATCCTTCCTCGCCGGTTCGGCGGAGTCTTTTTGGCGATACTGGTCGAGAATTTCCTGAATTTTGGTGGGTTTGACCCGTTGATACACCTCGTCGTCGATGGAGATGGCTGGGGCAAGACCGCAGGCACCGAAACATCGGGCCACTTCCAGTGAAAACATCCGGTCGGAGGTCGTTTCACCGACATCGATTCCCAATTTTTGTTTCAGGACTTCCAGGATTCGCTTGCCCCCCCGCACATAGCAGGCGGTTCCCAGGCAGACCCGGATCATGTGCTTTCCTCTGGGATGAGTGGAGAAGAAGGAATAAAACCCAACCACGCCGGCAACCTCGCTATAGGGTTTGTTGAGGCCTAGACTGATTTTTTTCAGGACGGGTTCAGGAAGATATCCGAAAACACCCTGGGCCATTTGTAAAACGGGAATAAGCGCCCCGGGCTTTGCTTGATATTCTGCGATAATCTGTTCCAACCGCAAATAAAGCTCGTCTTCGCTGATCGGTTGACACGCACACGGACCTAATTTTTCAACCATCCGCCGCCTCCCTTTAGCTAGTTTTACCGCAATTTCATGAAAACGAAATTGGAACGGAAAAAATGGAATTGTTCTGCAGGAAAATCCATACCGATTTCCCGCACTTCTAAAAGTATAGTGAATCTTTTTTATAACGTCAAGTGGAACAATCGAATATTGGGAAATTCTCGTGGAACGTTAGGTTACTGTCGGAGAGTATCCCTCGCCGGTGGTATCGCGGATACCCTGCTTTGGATTTTCTTAACCACCACCGACGCGAATCGGTGGTGGTTAAGAGAAACGTTAACGTTTAAACCTTTTTTATGGTATCCACTTTTATGTTACGGACCTTCCATGGTTACCAGGTGGATTTCCATCCGCCCGTCCTGAAACCCATGACCTGATTCCGCATGGAAATCAGACATTTCGGTCTGTTGGGTCTGTTCGATCGACTCGATCGGTTCTTTCACCTCGTTCGATCCGATCGCTTCGTTCCATTCTCTCGCGATCTCGTCTATCGATATCTTCACTCCAGATATCACTGGGGCTTCCGACATATCCGCCGATGATCGCGGCACCTGCGCCCAGGAGCAGCATGATGAACATGGCCAGGGCAGTGCCTGAGGCGATACTGACCGCTTTTTCTTCTTTTACGGCTTGATCGGTTTCGCTGTCGGGAGTTTGGGTTCCTGCATCTCTGGACATCTGGTCCTGCTGACCGGCACGCGAAATAGTTTGACGACCTTCAGGCGTTCCGAGAGCGGCGGTTCCCAACGCGCCCAGGGTGGTTCCCAACATTGTGAAGATTAACAACATCGCCAGACTCCAGGTCACCAATCCGTGCAGAGCGCCGTCAATCGTGCGGACCACTCCGGCGAAATGAGCGGCCACCCATCCTCCGATGAACAGGGCGATCAATGTACTGATGATCCACCAGATTGCCGCGCCGGTCCCCAGGGCTTCGCTTGCGATTTCTCCTTCGGCTGGACTGATGGAGCCGAGTCCTATCGCTACACCCAACAGAGTTAGCATGATCTGGATAATCACAGCCACAAAGGTTCCTGCGAAAATGGCTCCCCAGGAAATACGTTTGAAGGTACCGGTATGTTCGCCGGATTCCCCAGACCAACCGACTGGTACATTAGTTCTATCTACCATAATTTGTCCCTTTCGTTATAAACAGTCGGGGCACTTCATGTGAGTTCAACCATGCACTATCCGAGTGGTCTGTGGAATACAACCACAGAAAATTTATCACGTTCCACTCTTTTGAAGAAAATTACCCCCGTGTCTCTATCATACATTCTTTTCGAAAGACTTCAATGCGGTATTTTTTAATCGGGGCGTTGCGTTATTTTTCATAAGTTTATGGGAAGCATTGAGACTTTGAATTATTTCGTTTGGAATTTTTTTAAAAATATCCAAAGGGTTATATTTTGGGCGATGCGGTCTGGATGGTATCTTTCAACGCTTCGATGATCAACGGCACGACGGTTCCGGGAAATCGCCGCATCTGGATATCGCAGATCGCGGTGACGGCACTGGGTTTCGAGCTGATTTCCGCCAGGACGGCACCGGCGGATTTGGCCTGCCAGATCAATGAGGAGGCGGGCTGAACTTCCGTATTCACACCGATGTTAATCATCAGATCACACCGATTCAAGGCTTCGAGCGCGAGGGTGAATTGTTCCTCGGGCAAGGGTTCACCGCACCAGATGACTCCGGGACGAAGGAGGCTGTCGCATTTGGGGCATCTGGGGTCATCGTCGAGGGTCTGGTTTTCCGTATTCATGGCGTAGTCGCACCTTGTGCACCTTGTCTGCCAGATATTGCCATGGAGTTCGACGACATTTCGCGAGCCTGCTTTGTGATGAAGCCCATCCATTGTCTGGGTGATGAGCCAGAAATGATCCATGAGGTTTTCCAGTTCGACGAGACTGAAATGAGAAGGTGTGGGCTGCATCTGCTCGATGTTTTTTTTCTGCTCGTTATACCACCGCCAGACTTTGGCGGGATTGGCGGCAAAGGCTTCTGCGCTGGAATAATCTTTATTTCCCAGACAATTCCATTGACCGGTACTATCTCTAAAAGTCAGCACGGTTCCATTTTGAAGATAAAAGCCCGCCCCGGTGAAGACCACTAACCGCCGGGAGCGAATGATCGCATGGACGATCTGTTTAATTGGACCGGCATGGATTCGTACATCGTCTAACATAAATCCCCCCGTATTTATATTCCGATCACAGACACATTCGGCGTCTCATACGCTTTTGGTTTATTATACCAGAAATATCCATTCAAGGAAGAGCGCGCTTCTTGTGCGGCTTGTGCCAGTTCGATGCACTATCCGCGGTTGTCTTATAAAAAGGCGAAACACACCAACACGATTCGCCTTTTTTTTGTATTCGTCAAAATTGGTTAAGATCCCTGCTTTACCATCGGCAGTAATCCGCCGGCGAGGAGGATCTTGCGTTGGCGTTCGGAGAACGATATTTTGCCGATGAATTCGAAGTCTTTGGTGGTGTTTTTCACGGTGATCGTCTCGAGGCCTTTTTCTATCGCGGCCAGGAGATTGGGTATCTCAAGGGAATCGCCTTCCTCGATCCGGTCATAGTCCGCCGGCTCGGCGAAAGTGATCGGAACAATGGCGAAATTGATCAGATTGGCGAAATGGATGCGTTCGATGCTCTTGGCCAGAACGGCTTTGACTCCGAGATACATCGGGCACAGCGCCGCATGTTCTCTGGATGAGCCCTGGCCATAACTTTCCGCCGCGACGATGACGCCATGACCGCCTTTTTCCTTGAGTGCCATTGCCCGTTCTGCGAAGGTGGGTTTATTGGGTTCGTTGACGGGGTTAAATACATATTTGGCGTAGATGGGCACGTTGGAACGATATTTTAGAAACGCGCCCGCGGGCATGATGATGTCGGTACTGACCTTGTCGCCGAGTTTGATGAGGGCCTGACCTTTCAAATTCGCAGGCGGCACTTCTGAAAGGGGCGGTTTGACGATGGTGGGTCCGCGAAATACCACGGCTGTTTTTGCCTGGGTTTCACTCATGGGGGGTTCGAGCATGTTATCGTTGATGGGGAAATTTTCAGGCCAGGTGATTTTGGGATATGCAATTCCCAATTTTTTCGTTAGATCTCGCGGGTCGCAAAATTCTCCCGTGATCGCGGCAGCGATACAGACTTCCGGCGAGGCCAGGTAGGCTTTGTCGTTTTTTGTTCCTGTTCGACTGGGGAAATTGCGATTGAAACTTCGCACGCTGACCGTATTGTCGGCCGGTGAAAATCCCTGTCCGATGCACGCTCCGCAGCCTGATTCCAGGATTCTGGCTCCTGCTTTGATGAACGTGGCGAGGGCGCCGTTGGCGGCGATCATTTCCAATACCTGTTTTGAGCCTGGGGAAACCGCAAATTCAACCTGTTCATGGATGGTTCGACCTTCGAGGACTTTTGCGCAGAGCATCAGGTCCTGATAGCTGGAATTGGTGCAGGAACCGATGACCACCTGGTTGACCTTTTGGCCCGCGATTTTTTCGATTGGTACGATATTGTCCGGTGAACTCGGAGCCGCGGTCATTGGTGTGAGTTGATCCAGATCGATTTCGATCACTTTGTCGTATTGCACATCGGTGTCGGCTTTGAGTTCGACCCATTGATCGCCGCGTCCCTGCGCTTGTAAAAATTGTTTTGTAATTTCATCGCTGGGAAACAGGCTGCACGTTACACCGAGTTCTGCGCCCATATTGGTACATGTGGCGCGGGCGGGAACGGATAA
>JAAZAW010000154.1 GCA_012514125.1 Phycisphaerae bacterium
CAGCCGCCCTTTGCGGGAGTAGCGCGAGTCGAGATCGAGCGTACTTTGGAAGAAGTGAAGATTATCATTCACACGGGACGTCCCGGATTGGTGATTGGTCCCCGTGGAGCCGAAGTGGATAAGCTCAAAGGTGAGCTGGAAGATTTGACGGGCCGTAAGGTGAATGTTGAGATTGTTGAAATCAGCAATCCTGATATTGACGCTCAGTTGGTGGCCGAATCGATCGGTGAACAGTTAAAACGTCGCGCGGCGTTTCGTCGGGTTCTCAAGCAGAAAGGCGAAGCGGCCTTGGGTTCCGGCGCCAAAGGGATCAAGATTCTGCTGGGCGGACGTCTTGGTGGTGCCGAAATGGCCCGGCGTGAGATGATGGTGATGGGTTCGATTCCGTTACAGACGTTGCAGGCGAATGTTGACTATGGTCTGGCGGTAGCCCGAACCACTTATGGTGCGATAGGGATTCAGGTTTGGGTTTATAAAGGGATGTTCGGTGAAGAGCCGGTTGCGGATAGCCGTGCATCGAAGTTTGGTCGGCGTGGGAAGCGATAATCGCGGACTGGGAACGGCGACGATTAAATAAAGATGATGAAGGCATAGGAATAGGGAGTTGCTGTCATGGCGATGATGCCAAAAAGAGTTAAATATCGGAAGTTTCATAAAGGTCGAATTCATGGTAAGGCGACTCGTGGGAACACGGTTGCGTATGGTGAATTTGGGCTTCAGACCCTGGAAGCGGGTCGGATTACGGCTCAGCAGATCGAAGCAGGTCGTATGGCTGCGACACATTATCTGCGTCGCGAAGGTCGCGTATTTATTCGGATATTTCCGCATACGTCTTATACCGGCAAGCCGTTGGAAGTTCGTATGGGTAAAGGTAAAGGTGAAGTCGTAGGCTGGATTGCGAAAGTGAAGCCGGGCACTGTATTGTTTGAGATTGGCGGAGTTCCGGAAGAGACGGCCAAAGCCGCTTTTTCCCGCGTAGCGCAGAAGATGCCGGTCATGGTTCGGTTTGTCACGCGGCAGCATACGGTTTAATTTTGAAGTATATGAAGTTGGAAGTAAATTAGGAGATGACTGTGAAGGTCACTGAGGTAAAAGAGCATAGTACCGAAGAGTTAGAAGCTTTACTGCACGATAATCGTCGTAAACTTTTTGATCTTCGGGCCCAGGCGGTGACGGAGAAGATTGAGGATTCCACGGCGGCCCGGAAGATTCGGAAAGATATTGCCCGAATCATGACGGTTTTGCGGACCCGGAACGTCGCTCATGTGGAAACACAGATACGTCAGCGTGCTAAGGCTAAGAAATAGTTATAACGATTAAGGTAGTTTAGCGGTTCGAAAGAACCAAGCGTACAAATAAGGAAGACGTCAATGATGGCTGAAGGTCAGACGCAAGTGCAAGAAACGAGCAAACGAAAATTACGACGGCTTGATCAGGGAGTTGTGATTGCAGACGGTCGCAACAAGACGATCAAGGTTGCGGTTGAATATATGGTGAAGCATTCCCGCTATAACAAGTATCTTCGCAAGCAGATCACTCATCATGTTCATGACGAGCAGAACGAGGCGAAGATTGGGGATACGGTCGAGATTATGGAATGTCGTCCGATTTCCAAGACGAAGAACTGGCGGATGGTTCGGGTGTTGAAGAAGGCGGAAGTTTAAGGACACGGCTCGCGGATACGAGTTACGGAAACAGGCGTAGTAGCGCTCTGGGAAGAAAAATAGTCCAGGGTAGCAGAGTGGAGAAGTCGGAATGATCCAGTTAAACACATACTTAGATGTTGCGGATAATACAGGTGCCAAGCAGATGATGTGTATCCATGTACACAAGGGTTCAACCGCAGGCTGGGGCAAAAAGACATTAAAGGCGGCGGGTTTGGGCGATGTGATTACCTGTGCGGTGAAAAAAGCGTTGCCGTCCGGTGAAGTTCAGCAAGGTGCGATGGTCAAGGCTGTTGTGGTTCGGTGCAAGCAAGCGACGCGACGGTCCGACGGAAGTTATGTCAAGTTTGACACAAACGCCGCAGTGATTATCGACGAAGAGAAGAATCCGAAGGGGACTCGCATTTTTGGAGCGGTGGCGAGGGAACTTCGGGAGAAGAATTTTATGAAGATCATTTCGTTGGCGAGTGAAGTGGTTTAAACAGTCAAGGCCGTGTAGAGATTAGAGAAGGAGCACTCAGGTGCGAGTTATAAAAGGTGATATCGTAGAAGTACAAGTCGGAAGCCAGGCAGCGGCGGAACGTCCGAACAAAGTCCGCGGCAAAGTATTGCGGGTTATTCCGAAAGATGGGTCCGTGGTGGTTGAAGGAGTCAATCGGCATTATAAACATGTGAAGCGATCCCAGAAATATCCTCAGGGTGGTCGGGTTCAGCGTGAGATGCCGATCGATTTGTCGAATGTGCTGCCTGTATGCCCGAAATGTGACAAAGGTGTTCGGGTAGGATACAAAGCGAACGAAGATGGTTCCAAGGTGCGTGTTTGCCGTAAATGCGGAACGACCCTTCATCAGCTTCGGAAGGCATCCAAGGTCTAGACGGGATAACGAACAATCGGTCAACGAGACAGGAAGTATAAAGAGAGTAAAAAGACATGGCAAGGTTACAGGAAAAATATAAGGACGTAGTTTCGCCGGCGTTGCAATCGGAGCTTGGGATTAGTAACGTGTTGGCGGTTCCACGTCTTGTAAAGATTGTGATATCGATGGGCATGGGAAGGGCATCGGCTAACAGGCAGTTGCTTGATGCGGCGGCGGCTGAACTGGCGTTGATTGCCGGTCAGAAGCCGTTGGTATGCAACGCCCGCAAGAGTGTATCGAACTTCAAGTTGCGGGAAGGGATGGCGATTGGATTGAAAGTGACCCTTCGGGGGCCACGGATGTACGAATTTCTGGATCGCCTGATCAGTGTTGCCTTGCCCCGTGTTCGGGATTTTCGGGGTTTGAGTCCCAAGGGATTTGATTCCCGGGGAAATTATAATATGGGTATTTCGGAACAGACGGTCTTTCCTGAAGTTCCCGCGGATAAGGTTCAGTTTCAGCAGGGTATGAATATTACGATGGTGACGACGACGAAATCGGATGCCCATTCTTTTGCACTTTTGCAGAAGTTGGGAATGCCGTTTCGCGACACGAAATAGCCGGTAGGTTAGCGATATAGAGGCTAGTACAGAAATAAGAGAGGGTAGTTGATGGCGACGAATGCGTGGATGGCGAAAGTGAAGCGTGAGCCGAAGTTTAAGGTTCGTGGTTATACACGATGTGAACTTTGCGGCAGATCGCATGCGGTGTACCGGAAGTTTAAGATTTGTCGTATTTGTTTCAGGAAGCTGGCAAACGAGGGCAAGATTCCGGGTGTGAAGAAGTCAAGTTGGTAAGGAAAAGATCAACGGTTAATTAAGAAGTTTGTGCAAGTCTGTGGGCTTAAGCACGACCAGGAGATGAACATGAGCTTGTCGGATCCTATAGCTGACATGTTAACTCGAATAAGAAACGGCATGATGGCCAACGCGAAAGCGATCAATGTGAAGCGGACGAAGGTCTGTGTCAATATAGCCAAAGTGTTGAAAGACGAAGGTTACATTGAAGATTTCGATGTGATTGACGATCAGAAGCAAGGGTTGTTACGATTGAAATTACGTTACGGCCCGAACGGAGAGAGAGTCATCCAGAAGATTCAGCGAGAGAGCAAGCCTGGATGTCGCGTGTACCGCGGCGTAGGTGAGTTGCCTCGTGTTCTGGATGGATTGGGTGTGGCCATTGTTTCGACGAGTCGCGGTGTGATGAGTGATCGTCAGGCGCGTGAGATGAACATTGGCGGTGAGTTAATTTGTACGATTTATTAAACGAGTATAAGGGCGTAGTACGATGTCCAGATTAGGAAAAAAACCTGTCGCTGTTCCCGATAAGGTCAAGGTGAACATTACCGGCAATACTGTCGCAACGGAAGGACCGAAAGGGAAGCTTTCGTTAGTATATCGACCGGAAGTCGATGTGACCTTTGACGCAGAGAACAAGGTCGTTGTTGTGAGTCGCAAAGACGACTCTCGTGAAGCCAAATCTCTTCATGGGTTGACTCGCGCACTTGTCGCGAATATGGTTGAAGGTGTTTTGAACGGCTATAGTAAGACCATTGAGATTTATGGAACAGGTTATGGTGTGAAGCAGGAAGGCCAAGCGGTCGCACTGACTGTCGGGTATGCCAATGTGGTGAAGCTTGATATTCCTCAGGGCGTAACGGTGACCATCGGTGTTCCGCAGGCCAAGTCGAACACCCAGCCGGCGGTTTTTACGATTGCCGGAGCCGACAAGCAGGTGATTGGAGAGTACGCCGCCCGGATACACCGGGTGAAGAAAACCGAGCCTTACAACGGCAAAGGGATTCGGTACCAGGGTGAACATATTCGTCGGAAGGTTGGTAAGGCTCTTGCAGGCAAGTAGCCAAGGGGCCTGATCGGCGTAAAGTTTGGAATATAGCGTGAATGGGTTTAGTGAGCTAAGTCGCCCAGAGTGGCAAGTGAATTAGATTAAAGATACGTGAGCGAGAGCAATGGATCGACTAGAATTAAAAAATCAAAGAGGATGGCGTCGAAAGATGCGGGTTCGTCGTTCGATTATGGGGACTCCGTCGAGACCCCGATTGACAGTTCATCGAACAAACAAGCATATTTATGCTCAGGTGATCGATGATATGGCAGGCAAGACGTTGTGTTCCGCCGCAAGCAACAACAAGGATTTGATGGAACAGTTGAAGCATGGCGGAAACAAGCAGGCTGCAGAAACCGTTGGAACGATGCTAGCCCAGCGTGCGATCATGCACGGAATAAAACAGGTGGTGTTTGATCGAGGCAGTTTCAGGTATCATGGACGAGTCAAGGCATTGGCTGACGCGGCCAGGAAAGCAGGGTTGGAGTTTTAGGCATGAAAGAAGAGCTAAAAATACCGTTGATGTCGGAAGAGCAGCAACAGCCGTTCGAGGAAACGGTTGTTCGCGTTTATCGATGTACCAAAGTCGTGAAAGGCGGTCGACGTTTTTCATTTGGTGCGTTGGTGGTCGTTGGTAATCGCGCGGGTCGAGTCGGCATTGGATATGGCAAGGCCAACGAAGTCCCTGCTGCGGTGGACAAGGCGATTAAGGACGCGAAAAAGAACATGCAACAGGTTGTTCTGAAAGGACGGACGATTCCGCATCGCGTTTGGGGTCGTTTCGGGTCCAGCAAGGTGATTTTACTTCCTGCGGGTGATGGAACAGGTGTTATCGCCGGTTCGGCCGTCCGCGCGGTGCTGGAATTGGCGGGGATTCATGACGTGCTGACGAAATCCTACGGATCTCCGACGCCGAAGAATCTGTGCAAGGCGACGCTGGAAGGTTTGATGAGTTTACGCACGAAAGAACAAATCGAAGAGATGCGAGGAGTGAAGGTATCATGATGCTCCATGAGATAAATGCAGGAAAAGTTGTCACGCACAAGAAACGCCGTCGCGTCGGTCGAGGCGAATCGAGCGGCTGGGGTAAAACTTCCGGTCGCGGGAATAAGGGTATGGGTCAGCATTCGTCCAAGGGGCCGAATATTACCCATGAAGGTGGCGCGACGCCTTATTATCGGAAGATGCCCAAACGCGGGTTTTCGAATTTTGCGTTTCGGAAGGAATATCGCGGGATCAATATCGCCACGCTCGACGAGCTTTTTGAAGCGGATCAGGTGGTTGATTTGGACGCCATGGAAAAGGCAAATTTGATCAGCGTTCGAAAAGGTTCGACAGGGTTGGTCAAGATTCTTGCCCATGGAACACTGACCAAGCCTTTGACGGTGAAGGCGCACAAGTTCAGCGAAAAAGCGGCTGAGGCGATCAAAGCGGCAGGTGGTCAGGTCGAAGTGATTGGAAAGCAGGCGGCGCAGCAGTAAGCTGCCTGAATGTGCCGGCTGAAGCCAGGTGATTCAAATGCCGGGAGGGTCAACGCGGTACCGCAAGGCATGGAGTCGCGATGGCGGAAGTGAGAAAAACCAGAAGCTGGTGGAGGAATAAACGTGTTTCGTGCTTTGCTGAATATATTTAAAATCCCGGAATTGCGGAATAAAGTCTTATTTACCGCATTGTTGCTCTGTATCTATCGGATAGGGTTTAGCGTGCCGCTTCCCGGTGTGGATCAGACTTCGGTGGCAGAGCATTTTTCAAAGCAATCCGGCGGTGTGAACCGTTTGACCGAATATTTTGCTGTTTTTACGGGCGGATCGCTCCAGCAGAGTACGATTTTTGGTTTGGGAATCATGCCGTACATTTCGGCATCGATTATTTTTGAATTGCTGGCGACGGTTGTTCCGAGTTTGGAAAAGTTGCGTAAGGAAGGGGAGTCGGGCCGCCGGAAGATTCGGGAATATACCCGATATTCGACGGTTTTGTTGTGTATTATTCAGGCGGCCTTCTGGGTGAAGTATATCAGCGGAATGGATTTGGTTTATCGGGATTTCAGCGGATCGATGCTGTTCTGGACGACAAGCGTCTTATCGCTGACGGCTGGTACCATATTTTTGATGTGGCTGGGTGAGCAAATCGATGAATACGGAATTGGAAACGGTGTGAGTTTGATCATCACGGCGGGTATTGTTTCGAGAATCCCGCATGCAATCGCCCTGGTCGGTCAGCAGGCGAATTTAAGTTTTAGTGGAGCGCAGCCCGGCCAAATGGGTCTTTCGACGATTGTATTCATCATTGCGTCGTTCCTGGTTGTGGTGGCCGGTTCGATTTTGATTACGCAGGGTCAGCGGCGTATCCCCATTCAGCATGCCAAGCAAATGCGAGGTCGGCGAATGATGGGTGGTGCCGCTCACTATCTGCCGCTTCGGGTGAATCATGGCGGTGTGATGCCGATCATCTTCGCTTCGAGCTTGTTGCTGTTTCCGGAGTTAATTTTCCAGTGGCTTTATGACTATACCCAGTGGAATTTCATCGGATTCCTGTTGACTTCTTTTGCTCCCGGGCAATATTTATATACCATTGTTTATGTGGCTATGGTATACTTCTTTGCTTATTTCTGGACTACGGTCCAGTTCAAGCCGAAGGAAATGTCGGAAAACTTACGCGATTATGGTAGTTTTATTCCAGGATTGCGTCCGGGTAAACGGACCGAAGAGTATCTGGAACGGGTTATGGAACGGATTACCTATGCCGGTGCCGCCTTTTTGGCGCTCATCGCGGTGATTCCGTCGCTGGTGGCGACCTGGATGAAGATTCCTTATGATGTTTCGACGTTCCTGGGCGGTACAGGATTGCTGATTGTTGTTTCGGTTATTCTGGATTTGGTCCAGCGAATCGAGGCAAATTTGCTGATGCGAAATTATCCAGGGTTCCTTCCCGGCAAGGGTGGGTCCCGGATTAAAGGCGCATACGGCGGGTAATACTCGGAAATTACTAAGTAAATTTCAACGACAGCTTGAATTGATAAGGATATGATGAATAAAATAATGAATTTGGTATTGCTTGGACCGCCGGGAGCGGGTAAAGGAACTCAGGCGAAACGTTTGATTGAGCAGTACCCGCTGGTCCATTTGTCGAGCGGTGATATGCTCCGGGCGGAAAGGGCGGCTGGTAGTGAACTGGGCAAGAAAGTAACCGGATTTATGGATTCGGGAAGTCTGGTTCCGGATGAACTGGTGACTGCTGTCGTGATTTCGCGAATTAAGCACGAATTGTCGGAAGGAAAGAAAGGCGTTTTGCTTGATGGATTCCCCCGAACACTGAGTCAGGCGAAGGATTTGGATACAGCCTTTGCCCAAATAGGTGCGAAAATCGATGCGGTAATTGACTTGCAGCTTGATACCGATTTGATCGTGGACCGGATGTCCGGACGTCGAAGTTGTTCGAAATGCGGTCGCGTGTATCATATGACGGCCAATCCGCCGAAAGACGGTGTGAATTGCGATGATTGTAATGAGCCGTTGTTGCAGCGACCGGATGATAAGGAAGACGTTGTCCGGAAACGATTGACGGTTTATGTCGAACAAACAGCACCGTTGGAAGCGTATTACCGGCAAACCGGCGTGTTGAAGGTCGTTGATGCAAGTTTGGAGATTGATGAGGTTACGGCGAAGATTCAGGCCGAACTCGAAACGATTAAGTAGAAGAATATATTGGTTCCGGAATGACGATTCAGAAGAAAAGTAAAGATGAAATAGAGCAAATGCGTCAGGCCGGGCGGATTGTATATCAGGTATTGGAACATTTAAGATCGTTGGTCAAGCCGGGTGTGTCGACCGGGATGCTTGGCAGGGCGGCGGACGAAAAGATCAGTGAACTTGGCGGCAAGGCGCTGTTTCGCGGCGTTCCGAATCCCTATGCCGGATATCCGTTTCCGGCGGCGATTTGTGCAAGTATCGATGATGAAGTGGTTCATGGAATTCCGAGCGACAGCCGGATTTTGAACGAAGGCCAGATCATCAGTATCGACTGCGGTGTTCGGTATGGCCGATATTGCGGCGATGCGACCATTACGGTGGCGGTCGGAGAAATTTCCGATTCGGTCCGACGATTGATGACCGTAACACAGGAAGTTTTGGATATTGCGATCCAGATGATCCGTCCGGGTGTTCGCTGGAGTCAGATTGCGGCGAAGATGCAAGCCCATGTGGAATTGAACGGATATTCGGTGGTCAAGGATTTCGTCGGCCATGGAATTGGTGTGGAAATGCACGAAGATCCAAAGATTCCGAATTTTGTATCGCGTGAATTGCTTAGAAATGATATATTGCTTGAGGCAGGTATGGTTCTTGCGGTTGAACCGATGGTCAATATGGGCAGTTCGGCTGTGAGATACGGTAAGGATGGATGGGTGGTATGTACCACCGATCATCAACCCTCGGTTCATTGTGAGCACACGATCGCGGTGACGGAAGACGGCTCGGATGTTTTGACAGACGGGCGCTAGAGAGAGTAAAACCATGGCCTGTAAGGGCAAATGAAAGAAGGATATGAAGTTATGGGCAAGCAAGATGCGGTGCGAATGGAAGGAATCGTGAAAGACGCACTGCCTAACGCGATGTTCAAAGTAGAGATTATGATTGGCGACAAGCCGCACATAGTTTTAGCGCACGTATCAGGTAAGATGCGAATGAATTTCATCCGGATTTTACCCGGCGACAAAGTTGTGGTGGAAATTTCACCTTACGATTTAACCCGTGGTCGCATCGTGACTCGCGGCTAGAAGAGATTGGAGAGTAAACATGAAGGTCAGGAGTTCGGTTAAGCGTATTTGCGAAAATTGTAAGATTATTCGCCGTAAGGGCGTGATCCGGGTGATTTGTACGGATCCGCGTCATAAGCAACGGCAGGGTAAGTAAGAAGCCCGGAGGTTGAAGCCCAGGCGAGTGAATATTAAACAGGAGTAAGAGTATATGCCACGTGTAGCAGGAGTTGAGATACCGGAAAACAAGCCGATCGTTGTATCTCTTCAGTACATTTATGGAATTGGGCCGAAATTTGCCCGGGACATTCTGGCTTCGGCAGGTGTTGATGGTCAGATTCGTGCAAGC
>JAAZAW010000155.1 GCA_012514125.1 Phycisphaerae bacterium
AAAACGGAAAAGACGATCGACAAAATGGAAAAGTCGATCGACAAATCGGAAAAGACGATCGACAAAATGGAAAAGTCGATCGACAAATCGGAAAAGACGATCGACAAAACGAGAAAGTCGATCGATCTTTTGTCTTTTTTGATAGATTTTGCTCCCCGGTGATTAATAATACTTATCAGCCAACGGTCGTCGGTACAAAAAACGCCTGCCGATTTTAATCCCAAAAACTAAAGCCCAAGTCTGGAACCTGTCCCCCGTAGCCCGTCAGCCTGACTCGAATCGCCAAGGTCGCCAACTTACGCAAAAGTTTGAAGGAATAAAAAAGGATGCTCCCGTAAACCTTTTGGGTTTACGGGAGCATAGCCTACGACTTTTGTCTTGTTATGAAAAGTACGCAGACCAAGGTTGATTACAATACCTGCAATATCTCATAAATTACTTGAAATGTCAATTAATTTTGTAAAAATAATATTTCATTAGTTTAGTGTTGTGGCGAAGTCTTTTTGTTTTGAGGTAAGGAGGGTGTGATATGGCGGGCTATAGGCTGGGGCTTGATTTAGGTCCAACATCAATTGGATGGGCACTCATTGGTTATGAAAATTATATTGAAAATCGTCTGATCGATGTGGGGGTTCGAGTTTTTCCCGAAGGCGTGGATCGGGATACCAGAGGGTTGGAAAAATCCAAAAACGAAGGGCGACGTATTGCTCGTGGAACCCGGCGCCAAAAGGAACGTCGTCGCAGACGAAAACTTCGTCTTGTCAGATTGTTGAAAGAAGTGAATCTCTGGCCTGCCGAACCTGAAGAGGTTAAAAAACTTTTTCAGACGGACCCCTATACGCTTCGAGTTCGAGGACTTGATGAAAAATTGGAATTGTTTGAATTGGGACGGGTGCTTTATCATCTGAATCAGCGGCGAGGGTTTAAATCCAACCGGAAATCGGGCAAAAGTAAAGATGACGGCAAGGTAATGCAGGGGATTACCGAGTTGGAACGCAAAATGAACGAAGTCCAGGCTCGGACGCTGGGAGAGTTTCTTTTTAAGATCAAAGCCTGCGAACGCATCCGCAACCATTATACTCGTCGGGACATGTATCAGACGGAATTCGAAAAAATCTGGGACAAACAAAAAGAATATTATCCGAATATTTTGACGGATCAATTTAAACGGCAATTGGCGGATGAAGTAATCTTTTTTCAGCGGCCCTTGAAACCTCAGGATGACCTGATCGGTAAATGCGAACTGGAACCCGATCAGCCGCGTTGCCCAAAAGCCGACTGGTATGCTCAGCGATTTCGGATTGTGCAGGATGTAAATAATCTCCAGATCATTGGACCCAGGGGAGAAAAAGAACCTCTTTCCGCCGAACAACGGCAAAAGCTTATTGGTCTGCTGAGCCAGGAAAAAGAAATGGATTTCGATAAAATTCGCAAGAAGCTTGGATTGATTGAGACCCAAAAATTTAACCTTGAAGAAGGGGGACGTAAGAAGTTGCTTGGAAATTCCATTGAATATGGTTTGCGGAAAACTTTCGGAAGAGACTGGCCGAAGGTTCAGGGACAATTGGATCGGTTTAATGATGTGCTTCTGAATGTGGAAGATACCGATGAGTTTGAACGGATATGCCGTGAAGAGTGGAATCTGAGCGATAAACAGATTCAGGAAATGCACAAGATCAGTCTGCCGCAAAAATATTTACATTTATCCAAAGCAGCGATTAAAAAACTCCTGCCGTTTATGGAAACGGGTTGTCTTTATACGGAGGCGATGGAACAGGCACATTATTTGCGGAACGATCAAAAGCCGGTGATTTTTCGTGATAAGCTGAAAATGCCGCCCGATTTACGAAACCCTATTGTTCAACGAGCACTTTTTGAAGTAAGAAAAGTGGTGAATGCTATTATCCGAGAATACGGCAAACCCGGAGAAATAGTTATTGAGTTAGCCCGTGAGGTGAAAGGTTCAGCCGATCAACGAAATGAATTGCTTTTCGAGATGCGACAGCGTGAGCGGGAACGCGAGGAAGTCAAAGAGCTTTTAATCAAGGAATTTAATTTTTCTAATCCTCCTTCCCGAAGTGACATTGATCGTTATCGTCTTTGGCAGGATCAGGGAACGGTTTGCCCTTATAGCGGGCAAATCATCGCTCGTAATCAGCTCTTTACATCGGATGTCCAGGTCGATCATATTTTGCCCTACAGTCGATCTTTGGATGATTCCTATGCTAATAAAGTCGTCTGCCTGACCAATGCCAACCGAGAGAAAAACAATCGGACTCCTTTTGAATGGCTTTCGGGCGATCCCGATCGTTATGAAGCCATGCTTCTGCGGGTTAGTAAGTTTACAGGAAAAGGGGCCGCCGGAAAGAAACGTAAATTTTTTCAAAAAGAAGTTGAAGTGAATGAATGTATCAAACGCCAACTCAATGACACACGCTATATTTGCCGTGAGGTAACAAAATATCTTCGCATGTTGGGTGTAAATGTTACTTGTACCAAGGGACAAATGACGGCGGAACTTCGCCATCAGTGGGGGTTGAATCAAATCCTCGATCACAAGACGGGGTTTACCAAAAATCGAGATGATCATCGTCATCATGCGGTCGATGCGATTGTCATTGCGTTGACAACTCCACGACATCTGCAACTGCTTTCCCGAACCAAAGGTATTTTGCCGGAACCTTTGCCGATGCCGTGGAATGGGTTTCGCGATGAAGTGGCCAATCGAATTAACACGATCAATGTTTCGCATCGAGTAACTCGGAAGGTTTGTGGTGCTCTTCATGAAGAAACTGCCTATGGCCCGACGCGGGATGAGAATGTGTTCGTATGCCGAAAGGAACTTTCGGCTCTCAAAGGCCCCATGATTGAACGAATACGTGACAAAACCATTCAAGCCATCGTCAAACAACGACTGGCCGAACACGGACTGGATCCTGAAAATCCGCCAAGCGATCTTCCTAGGGACGTTTTCGTAAAGCCGCTTTTGATGCCTTCGGGTGTTCCAATCAAACGGGTAAGAATTCGAAATACCTTTACTAATCTTTTGCCCGTTGAAAGTCAGAAAACCAGATATGGAAAGCCCTATCGATATGTTTCTCCGGGATCAAATCATCATATTGAAATCTATGAAGATTCCGCTATTGGAAAACGAGAAGGAGTGGTCGTGTCAATGTTTGAAGCCGCTCAACGTGTTCGACAAGGTAAACCGGTTATTCAAAGACGGCATAAGGATGGTAAGCGGTTTGTTATGTCGTTGTCGCAGAATGAAATGTTTCTTTTGAAGATAAATGAATTATATGTTCTACATCGAATTCAAAAGTTCGATGTCAATGGTGGGATTATCC
>JAAZAW010000156.1 GCA_012514125.1 Phycisphaerae bacterium
ATAATAAGGATACAACGAAATTACCTCTCTGTGCAGAAAGTCAATGGAATCACTATATATACAGGAGAGCCTGGGATGATCAAACAATGGATGGTTTGCCAGTGTCTTGGGATTTTTGGAGCTTTATCGGCTTCGATGCCGTCGAGCCAACCGATTACGTTGTGCAAGAAATCGCCGGCGACTCAATCATCTTCCAATTGGGTGCGGATTGAATTGCGGGAACTGCCCGATCCGGTTTTGCCGACTCCTGTTGTTCGTCCTCAAATGTGCATTTATGTCAACACTTTTGATCATAGCCAATATCTGGTGATGAATCTTCCGGATAAGGCGGTGAGGATTCGGTATTTTTCAGGTTCGGAGCCGACGATAGCGGAATATGACAGCAGAACAAAACATCTTTTTTGGGGTATTCCCGATCCGAAGGTCAGAGAGAAGGCGATTGCAGATATTCGAAAATATCCTATGACGCTTTCGGATGTGAAAAAATTAATTTGTGCCACCGGTGCTGAAATTATTCAGGAAACAACGACCAGCGAACAGGGACTTACTCGGGTCGATCTTTTGTATATGGGCGGAACGAGTTGTGCAGAGTCGGAGGAGCGGGGTGTTCAGGATACGGTATGGGTTTCTCCCGCTGATGGGCAAATTCGAAAACTTTTGACACGTTTGGGGCCTGGGCGGCAGATTGATTATTTTCCGGTGAAAGCGGTTCGGGATATTTACGAGGTGGGAGTGCCTCGTGACGCCAAGGTGATCGAGTGTCGCCCTACCGCGTCGGCGGCAGCGGTGCTCGATCGGCTTACTTGGCGAGCGGAGAAGGGTTGGGGTTCCTATGTTGCCGTTTTGACCGAGACGGATTTTCGAAAATCGTGGGGTTCGCGAAAGATGTTCCTTTCCCTGTTTGCGCGTCAAAACAATTATTTCCTTTATGCGACGTATTCGCTTCAGGAACGCGATGTTCCAGAGTCATCTTTATTGAAATTGAGTAATTGGCCCAAGCCTGATTTTGAGGAGGTTCTTGAGCTGACCGGTCGAATTGCCCCGATGTTTTTCTATGCCACCGACGGCAAGCGTGTCTGGCATGGTGAAACACGGATGACCCAACCCAATGAACCTGTTTTTAATGAGCGTAACAGTTCAGTTACAGAATTTCCTATCCTGTCGAGTTATTGCCTGACGAATTACCTTTGGAAAGGATATCGGCAATTGGGGATTTATGGATTCGGTCCTGCGGCTGATACTTTGAGCGATGAGCAGCGTCCCAATCTGATGGGTCTTCGGCTTCGGACGGGCGATTTTAAGACCGCTGCACCGGAAGGAACTCGTCGAATCGAAAAAATCTTCTGGATCGATCCGAAGCGAGACGATCTGCCCAGTGAGTCGATCGCACTTTCGGAACATTTCGGCCCGGGAAATCGAAAGGAGACCACCCGGATTTTTACACGGTATGAAACGTGGGCACGAACGTCATCTAATCTGTGGTATCCTCAACAATGGGAAACGACGTTTTCCCGAACACCGGGCGAGAAGACGACGGAGGATTTTACTCGGCAATACAATCTTCAAATTTCGACCACTTTGTCTATAGACCCGGCTTGGTTTGCGAGCCGAAAAGCGGCGTTGAAAGAGTGCGGTGCGGATCTCATGAAATAAGAAAAAAGTTCGGCGCGTGTCGAACGAGGTGGTTTATTTTTTTATAGATGGAGGTGTTTTTATGAAAGTGTACTTCCTGCTCTTGTGTGGTTTGGTTCTGCTGGTCTGGGCTTGCAGTCCGACGTTCGCCTACGGTCCGATCTCACATGGCAACATTGTCGATCGAATGATGGAAGACCCCGACATCTCATATGCGGTGAGTTTGAGGGGATTGAGCGGTTCGACGATCTCCTCGGAGGCGGCTTTGGGCGATCTGTACATGCCTTCCAATATTCACTCGAATCAATGGAACAACATCCGCCTCGTAGCCAATCTCAATGCGTCGTGGATGACCTGGCCTCTGAACAACACTTACGCGGGCTGGCTGATGCACAACATCGGCGACACTTCGGTTCCCGCGGTTCATTCGCCGGCCAACACCTGGTATACCACCGGATGGGCGGAGGCCCTCTTCGAGGCTCAGAGCGAGTTTTACGGCATGCCGGGTTGGCCCAACCCACACTACTATACATCCAATCGGGACTATAATGGTTATACCGTTTATTTCTACAATGAAATGAACTCCCTGGCCAATTCGTTCAAGAGTCATAACGAATCATACTGGCCTTGCAAGTATTTCCATGTTTGCCAGACCGACTGGATCGACGACGACTGCAAGCGGGCGGCTCTGAAGCTCAGTTGGAACGTGTTCTACTATTACCTGATCAATCACCCGTGATGAACATTAGGTTTTCGAAAAACTTCGCGTTGTAAAATCGATAATTTTGAAACGACGGCAGGTCGCGCTGCCGTCGTTTATTATTTTCAGGAAGAAAACCTTATTTGAGCCGATGATAAAAAAAGTAACATCTTTATTTAACCGAACCGAAAGGATCCCGAGCCAGGATAACCTTGCGGGCGACTTTGGGTTCGAGGTTCAGCGTACCCAGGACCTTGGCGGTGGCTTGGCGGATGTCGGTATCGGTCGCATTGATCAAGAGCTTCTGAAGCTGATCGATCTGGGCGGGTTTAAGCTTGTTGGTATTATTACGGATCGCTTCGCCCAAAAGGTTCAAAAGCGTAACTTGCTGTTCGACATCTATGCGAGTCAGCGCTGCGTCTGCGAGAAGCTGTTGAGCTTCACCAGAACAAAGTCTCGCCAAAACCTGTGCGGATTGAAGCGCCAGATCCCACTCTTTGCCGTTCACTGCCTTAGCCAGCGATTCGCGGACAAGCTCGACATTGTATTGCGACAGTCGCGTATCAGCCAAAATTTCCAACGCCTTTGACGCCAGAAGCGCATTTCGTGCAACTTCGGCCTCGCTGAGTGTCACGCGACCAAGTTCCCTTTTCAGACTATCAAGCCGTTCCGCGACAACTTCCGCTGAAACACCTTCGGGAAGAATTGCAATACCGCTCTGCGAAGACAGCGTCGTGCGAGCTTCAGCGATTTTGTCCGAAGCAACAAAAACCAGCACCGGAACATTTCTCAGTAAAGCATTTTCACGAAGCAAAGAAATTGTCTGATTCGCGCCGGGCGTCGTCAACGCATAATCCAGAACGATCAAATCAATCTGCCCCGCCTTTTTCTCAACAATCTGATTGGCTTGCTCAAAATTTCCCGCAAGCTCAGCTTCATACCCGCCGGCCTTGGCAAGTTGCGCAAAATCCGCAAGTTTCTTCTCATCTGGAACAATCACCAGTGCCGACATCGGCTTGACACCGTCAAGAAGCGTACCCAACACCGAGGTAACATCATCCATCCCAGGATATTTATCGCATGGAGCTGCCCACCCTAACGCCAGGGCGGCATTGGTCCGAATCAACTGATTCGCATGGGCCAGTGCGGTAACAATAGGCTGAGCCTGACCAACCGGTGCCAGAATCGCATTGCCCGATGCCACTTCACGAAGCGACTTGAGCGAAGCGAGCGTATTGACCAGATCGTTGTCCTGCAAGGCTCGACTCAAGGCGTCAAGACTATATCGAGTACCGGCGGAACGATAAAAATAGTCCACAGCCGGAAAATCCTCCGCATGTAGCGGATCGACCACATCATCGGAAAGTTTAGAGTCGCGTTTGGCATTGGCCATGAGCCAAAGCGTCAAAGCATCTCGCTGGCCGACACGATTATCCAACTGCAGCGAACGGCGAGTCATCCGCATTGTCATAAGTTCATAATAAAGTTCCCACGATACAGGCTGAGGAACCAGACCGCCGTCCTTCCACAACCAAATGTTCGGCTCATCCGCCGCCACATCGCCCACAAGACCCGCCACGCGACCTTCACCCCCTGGCTTAACAGCACTGTCACGATAGTAATACCGCTTAGCCAACTCATAAAACGCCTGCGCCGCGTCACTGGAAGGACTATACCGGGGATTACGAGCTAAAATGTTCGAGATCGCCTGCTCGGCAGCAGCCTTCACCACCGGCGCCGCTTTGGCATCTTCGGTAATTTTCTTCAAATAAGGAAGCGACTGGGTATAGTCCAGACGGCCTAAGGCACCCATGACCAGCAGTTTCGGACCCTGCTCCAAGTTCGGTAGTGCTGCCACCAACGGCTCGACAACACTAGGCCCCATAGCCACCAGCACATCGACGACTTTGGCATGAAGGGCCGATTTTGCCGGATCGGCAAGATAAGTGAGCATGACTGGCACCGCATATTCGCCCGTTTCTTTCAACCGTTCGGTAGCTTGGAACTGCGCACGGGCCGTTCCGGATAAACGATCGATTTCCCCTTTAATTCGCGGAATGTCGCGACG
Source organism: Phycisphaerae bacterium (assembly GCA_012514125.1). Taxonomy (GTDB): domain Bacteria; phylum Planctomycetota; class Phycisphaerae; order JAAYCJ01; family JAAYCJ01; genus JAAZAW01. Next base: position 4,401 of record JAAZAW010000156.1, read on the forward strand.
ACGCATCTGCCAGCCCTGATCGATCTGATCCAACGCCGCCCGGGCAAGTTCACCGAGCTTCGGATCGGTCGTCAAACGGGTTAGAATCTGAACCGATCGCGGGTCTTTTTCCGAAAACTGCAACGTCTTGACCGGATCGACCTTGCGTTCCAGATACTCGCGAAGATAGACCTGTCCATATTCCATACGCCCGATCTTCAAATAATAGATGGAGTCCGTCCAGAGTTGCTCATCGGACAAATTGGCGTCTACTTCAACCTGGGCCGCTGCCAGCCCGCAAAAAAACATGCCGATGAGAGAGGCGGTCACGAAACGGCGATTCATACTCTACTCCCTGTTCTGCCACAAGAAGGTTCACCCATCGGTCGGCGATGGGCATTTCTTGCGTAACTACAAATAACAAAACAAATTGCCGAAAACCAATGTTCAAATTTTAATTAATACCGGCTTGATGTCAATCAAAATCATCGCGACTTTTCCTTTTCCCACATCGAGAAATGGGCAACAGGATTTGTTTAACACCGGAACACCTTATTTATATTTGTAAAACTGATAACAGAAGGTTTTCATCTCCTTTACGGAACGATTTCCCTCAACTCCTTTTTGTTCATTTGAAATTTATCAACAACGATTTTCCCATGTTAAAAACTTCACAGCTATAATTTCCAAACCGAACATTCGTGGACCAATTCACACCTCGAAGTCCCAAAATATTTTAAGGAACCTCTACCTGTTCTTGATCGTATAATTAAAGGAGAAACCAGTCTTTTTTTTGGAAAGGATTGCAGATGAAAATGTTAATCAGGTCCAAAACGTCGGAAATCAATCAATCCCTTTACGATTACATCGATCGCCGTGTCGATTTTGCTCTGGGAAGATTTTCCAGACTCATCGATTTCATCCGGGTCGATCTATTCGATCTCAATGGCCCTAAAGGAGGTTTAGACAAGCGCTGTGAAATTAAAATCAAATTTATACGACACGGACTGATCATAGGTAAAGCGACCGACGTAACATTTGAGCTGGCAGCTTCGCGTGCGATTGAACGAGCAGCCAATCAGATTAAGAAAGGCCTCAAGCATCGACTGACAAGGCGGGTTCGAAATGGAGCTCGTCGGACAGAAGAACTTACAAGCGTGTAACGCGTTGTTTTTTTAACAATAATTCATTCCTGAGAGACGGTTCAAGGGCCGTCTCTTTTTTTATAATTTTTTTACTGAAACCACTTCCCGAATCATCCAAAAACAAACTCCAAATTCATCGCAGTATTTTCGCGAACAAATCGCTCATAACAATAAGTCCCTTCGATTTCCAACACCCCTGACTTCCACTTTTCGCCTCTTCCTTACGAAAAGCAACGTTTAAGCTTGCCTTATTGATTTTTTTTGATGATAATCTGATAAGTAATTAGTGTTCGGAAGGGTGTTTTTATGGCCACGTCTAAAAATATTACGAATGTTCTCTATGCACAGATTATCAAAACGCTCGGTGCATTCGGAGATTTTTCCTTGTTCAGCGCCCAGACGTTCCGATGGATGACAACGAGCCTGTTTCGCCCCCACGATCTGAGATTGCTGATCCCCCAATTGTATGAAATCGGAGCCAAGTCGGTTTCGATTGTTTCAATTACAGGATTGTTCGTCGGAATGGTGCTGGCGGTTCAGGCCGCAACGCAATTTTTAAACATCGGCATGGGACATTATCTGGGAGTGGTGATCAACCTCTCGGTGGTTCGCGAACTCGGACCCGTACTGGCGGGAGTCATGCTCGCAGGTCGTGTAGGCGGCGCGTTGACCGCGGAGCTTGGAACAATGCATGTAACCGAACAAATCGACGCACTTCGGGCGATGGGAGTGGACCCGATTCGATATCTGGTCGTCCCGCGATTTGTCGCCTGCATCCTGCTCACGCCGATGCTGACAATTTTCGCGGATTTTCTGGGTGTGATGGGAGGCTATCTGATTTCCGTGTACATCTATGGGGTGCCCAGCGTTCAATATTGGCGATTTTCCGCACAATCTCTAGAAATGTACGACATTATGTCCGGGCTATTCAAAAGTGTATTTTTCGGCGGCGCGATCGCGATGATTTCATGCTATAAAGGGTTTAATTCTCAACCCGGAGCCGAGGGTGTCGGAAGGGCCTGCACGGAAGCATTTGTCGTCAGTTTCGTCAGCATCCTCACGATCGATTTCTTTATGGCCGTGTTCCTCAAGAGTTTTTATGAAGTGATGTGGGGGTTCCAGAGTATACTTTGATGGTAAACGACGATATCAAATATCCGATTATCGAGCTTGAGGATGTATATAAATCCTTCGGCGAACTCGATGTCCTTAAGGGAATTCACCTGAAAATCGAGCGGGGAAAAACAACGGTGGTCCTTGGAGAATCGGGCAGCGGAAAGTCCGTATTACTCAAGCACATGGTGATGCTTCTTCGCCCCGACCGGGGTAAAATTTTCTTTGAAAATCAACTGCTCAATCAACTTTCGGAACGCCGCCTGGCAACGGTGCGTACCAACTTTGGTTTCCTGTTCCAGAGCGGAGCGCTTTTCGATTCGATGACGGCGGGAGAAAACGTGGCGTTTCCTCTGGTGGAACACACCGATTACAACAAAGAAAAAATAGAACAGATCGTCCATGAAAAATTGCGCATGGTGGGACTGGAAAATTTCAGCTCGCGCATGCCGGGCCAACTTTCCGGAGGCCAGAAAAAACGAGTCGCCCTGGCCCGGGCGATTGTCATGGAGCCTAAAGTCATTCTTTACGATGAACCGACAACAGGACTTGATCCGATTCGCGCCGATGTGATTAACGAACTGATCATCAAACTCCAGCATCAGCTCAAGGTCACAAGCATCGTGGTAACACACGATATGAAAAGCGCCTTTAAAGTCGGTGATCGATTACTTATGTTATACGATGGCAACTTCATCTTCGATGGAACGTCGCAGCAGATGCAGCAATCGCAGGATTCGAGAATTCAACGGTTTATCGCCGGGCAGGCTTCGCCCGACGAATTGGAAGAACTCAATGGAAAATAATTTTTTTAGCGAGCATAAACCATGAATGAATTTCGCAAAAATGTCGTCGTGGGCGCAGTAGTTCTCACCGCTCTAATGGCTCTGGGAACCATGATCATTCTTTTCGGAGAAGCCCCGCAGGCCTTGACTTCCGTTTACCGCGTGAGCATGTATTTCCCCACCGCGGGCACCATCCAGAATGCCGATCCCGTTTACGTCAACGGAGTTCAAGTCGGCCAAGTGGAATATACCGCCGCCATGTCCGACATTCGAAAAGGCGTACAAATCGTCACCGCCATTCAAACGCGATATCGTATTCCCATCGACGCGGTCCCGTTCATTAAAGAACAAGGCGTCGGGTTCGGAAAATCGTCCATCCGCATCGACGTCGATGAAAGAAACTCCTCAACCATGCTGCCCACCGACGGCAGTGCCTCGCTCCAGGGCCAGGTGGGCGGCGGCGCAGCGGAATTTATCCCTAAACAAACACTTAAAGCAATCGAAGACGCCGGCGCGGCACTGGCGGACCTGGCCAAAGGACTTCGCCCCGTAGCCGACGACCTCCATGCGCTGCTCAAACCCACCACAACCCAGGAGGCCGATTCAACCACTCAGCCGGATCGACCATTGGCAAATTTATCCACCGCGGTTCAAAGGCTCGACCAGACTCTCAAAGGTTTGAATCAAATCGTTGCCGATCCGAACAACCAGAAAAATATTCGCGTCACCCTGGAAAATTTCCGCACCGTAAGCAAAGACACCGCCGCCCTGGCCAAAGAGTTGCGAGAGGTTACAAACAAAACAGATCAACGGCTCGAACGAGTATCGAGGGGCCTGATCGAAAATACCTATAAACTAAGCCATCTGCTCGACTCGCCCAAACAGGCATCGGATAAACTCTCCACCAGCGAAGGCAGCGCCGGACGATTCCTCACCGATCCGGAATTGTACGACGCATTAACCTTCAGTGCAAAACGTCTGGGACTGGCGATCAACGACCTCCACGAGCTTTTACAGCAATGGCGGGAAAAAGGCCTCAAAGTCCAGGGCGGATTACTTGGCAGATAAAGGAATCAACCGTGCATCAAATACAAAAAAAACATTCAATATGGATTCAATGCAAACTGGCGATACTGCTCGTTTCATTAACAATTACAGGCTGTACCGATCCGATCTTTTTTTTCAATAGCGGCGACCTTCCCTTCAATTTCCATGAACTCGATGCCGGCAAAGCCTATCGCAGTAGTCAGCCCACCGCCGAAGAATTAAAAAATGTGATAGACCTTCTCGGCATCAAAACCGTAATCAATCTTCGAGGCCCGAATCCGGACGAACCCTGGTACAATGACGAACTCCGCGTTTGCAGGGAAATGGATGTCACGCTGGTCGATCATCGAATGAGCGCAGGCTCGCTGCCCAAACCCGAATTGTTGCGGGAAATCACCAACACCCTCCAGACAGCCGACTATCCTATCCTGATTCATTGTCGAGGCGGTTCGGATCGCACCGGCGCAATATCAGCTATTTATCGTATGCTGATAGCCGGAGAGGACAAAAACACCGCAATGGAACAATTATCCACGCGATACTTCCATTTTCGCATGGCAAATCCCTGCATGGATTATCTAGCCGAAATTTACGAACCCACAGACGAATGGCTCGAATTTTACACGAAAAATTTCGACCAATTATCAAACTAATACAAAACCCACCATACGAAACGACGATATGATTAATTTAAAAGGGTGTAAAACAACTGCATCAAGGATGATCCCGGCGAGATTGGTATCTTTTTCGTATTAATGGTACTCTTGCGGAATGAGCTTATTTTTCATAATATGCGAATACTTTGTTGAAAATGTCATAGAACAAATTGGCTCTATGATTATAATCAACGCTGCGGCGAGGAAGTTTTTTCAAATCGCCAGCCATGATATCTTGATATCATTTTTGACATGATGCGTTTTTTTACCTATGAACGGAATGGGCACGAACCCGCCATCTTTAGTCTGTCAGCGAAAATTTCAGGAAGGAACGAATAATGCTCGATCGCATTAAGCTCAATATCGCGGAACATCTGGACACCATCGCCAAAATGCAAAACGACGTGGTTTATGCTGTTCTTACTAAAATAGCCGACGCCATCATCGATTCCATTCGCGGTGGCGGGAAAATCCTTATCGCCGGCAATGGCGGCTCTGCCGCCGACGCTCAGCACATCGCGGGAGAATTCATCGGGCGTTATCTTTATGATCGGCACCCTCTGCCCGCGATTGCTCTTTCCACCGATACTTCCGTCATGACCTGTGTCGCCAACGACTACACCTACGACGACGTTTTTGTTCGTCAGGTCCGCGCCCTTGTCAAACGTGAAGATGTTTTCTGGGCCATCTCCACCAGCGGCAACAGCAAAAACATTCTGTTGGCTGCGCAGGCTGCTATTGACGTCGGCGCCCGGGTCATTGCCTTTTGCGGCGGTTCGGGGGGAAAGCTTGGGGAATTGACTCCGCTGTGTTTTATTTCGGGGCACACTCGCACGAACCGGATTCAGGAAGCCCACCTGCTCGCCTATCATATTGTTTGCGAGCTTATGGAAGCGGCTCTTTGTCCGAAAGAGGGTTAATCCCAAATTCAATCGGCCAGGGGTCTGATTTGTCCGATTTCGATACTGACTTTTCGGATCGATGCTTCGTCTAGCGAAACTTTTCCGGCAAGACAAATCCCTGATCATTCGAATTGATTTTCAGATAATTCCGGAAGAGATATCCCCACTCGCTTGCGAGGGCCTGGATTGTCTTGTTCTTGCCGACAAACGGCAACCAATAGCAATCATGATATAAATAACTCGCCAGATAGCTCCACCATGCCACCAGTTCCGATCGCAGGAGCGGTTTTTCAAATCGCTTGAGCGGTCCCCAGTAAATCATGTGCTGGCCTTTCGATGCGAAGGTCAATTTTTTCGGTCCTTCGAATTGCCAGTTCACACCGGAAATATCATCGCCGACGATTTCGATTTCGTCCATGATTCCCGTGCCCAGACCCTGCTCGGTCGCCAGACGAATGAACTTGATACTCATCGGATCAAATCCCATCAATTTTGCCGCCACCGCGTCGATGGCGACCTGGTCCTGACTGGCCAGGATGACGTTCTTCACATACGGTGTCATACATCTTGGCCCGGGGCCGTCACCGGCAAAGGTTCCATCCATCACCGCAAAAAGACCGCTGTGAATTTCTTTTTGGATGGTTAGTAAATCGACCAGCGTTTCGTGAATTTGCGCATGGGTCCAGTGTCGTTTTTCATGCAGCAGTCCGCCGAAGGCGTTTTTCATCGCGCCTGTCGTCGTCGTAAAAACATGCGTTTTCACCGTGGGCAAATGAATAATACTTTCGCCGATCATCCGTTTGGGGATCATAATTCCCTGGGGGAAAATCTCCGGCAGCACCAGCATTTTTCCCTTAGGCTCGTACCGGATCCAGGGTTCGTTCTCATACAAATGAACATTTCTCAGACCATATTTTTCAACCACAGGCCGATGCTTGTTCGCAATCTCGCCGCGTTTCGCCGACACCACCACCGTCCGATTATGACAGCCATGCATCAATTCACGACAATAGCCGTCTTTGAGCATTGCCCGAATGACTCCTTCAAGCTGCCAGGGTGTCGTCGAGCAAGCTGGATAAAAATAATGCCACGAAATATTGATCTTCAGCGCGGTATCCCGATCTTTCGGCAACGTCTGCTGATAGCCTGCCAGGTTCAACAACCGATGGTAATCTTCAAAAACAGTTTCGGGTTTTGTATATAAAACGGCAACTTTGCTCTTGGCCACGATTTGATTACTCCAATGTATGTAAAAGTTCCTGAATTTGCTGCATGGTGGTTTTGCCTTCGCGAACCGCCCGCAGTGCGTCATCTTTCAGCGACTCGCACCCTTCTTCTTTGAGTGCCGTCTGAAGTTTTCTCGAGTCATGCCCGGCGAGAACGGCTTCACGAAATGAAGGGGTCATATAACTTGCCTGCGCCACCGGGAAACGTCCCCGATAGCCGGTTTTAAAACATTTTTTACAACCTGCCGCCATGAAAGGCTCTTCCGGGTTGCCCGTTGGAATTTTGCACGCCGGACACAATCTTCGCACCAGCCGTTGGGCGACAATTCCCGTAATCGCCCCTGCCAATTGATACGCCGGCAGGTTCATATCCAGCATTCGTGCCACCACACCCGGAATTCCCGGCGAGTGAATCGTACTGATGAGCAAATGTCCGGTAAGTGCGGCCTCGAGAATCACCTGTGCGGTTTCCGCGTCGCGAACTTCACCGATGGCCACCACCTGGGGATCCTGCCGAAGCAGCGATTTCAGTGCCGCTTGATAGGTCAGTCCGCCGGCATATTGGCCGATCTGTACCTGTGTAATTCCGTCCACGCTATGTTCGACAGGGTCTTCGATACTGATGATACTGCACCCTGGTCGAACGCCCGCAATGTAATGCAGGAGGGAATAAACCGCTGTTGTCTTTCCGCTACCCGCCGGTCCGGCGAAGAGCACCATTCCCTGCGACTGAAACGCAAAATCTTTGAGCAGTCCTGTAACACGCTCGTTGTATCCGAGTTTTTCCAACGACGGAATCTGCTGTAAGCCGTGAAAGAAACGAACCACCGCACGCGTTCCCCAGACCGTCGGAAAAGTGGAAATCCGAAGATTTAAAGGCTTGTTGCCCGTCCGATCGGATGTAAATTCCGCCCGACCTTCCTGTGGATTTTTCACATGATGCGTCTGTAAATTTGCCATGACCATCAGTCGAAGGATCATCTGCCTGGCCAGTTCCGAATTGACCTTTCGCACCGTATGAAGCATCCCGTCGATTCGCATGCGGATACTCATGCCCTCTGCGTCAGGCTCAAAATGCAGATCGCTCGCCTGCACCATGACCCCGCGATCGATCCACAGATCGACCAGATTTGAGGCACTTTCCTGATTTGTACGATTCGATTCCGACATGGGTGAATGTTATCTTTATAAAAAGGTCCTCATGGAAATCAAGGCTGGGCGTCTCGAAAAACTTTTTCTTCGACATAAATGGGAACCCCTTTCGAAATTCCCAACGCTATCGCATCACTGGGCCGTGAGTCAACCTCAATCAGTTCATTGTTTTGACGAATCAACAGTTGTGCGAAAAATGTGTGGTCCTGCAAATCGTTGATAACGATTTTCTCCATTTGACCGCCAAGTTTTTCTATAATCGACGCCAGCAATTCGTGGGTCAGAGGCCTGGGCGTCCGAATTCCTTTGAGTCTGCGATCGATGGCGAAAGCTTCCGCAATCCCGATGACGATCGGAAAACTCCGTTCACCGTCGTGTTCCTTCAAAACGATGATCTGCTGTTCGGACGTCTCCGTGATGATGATCTTGGCCAGATCCACCCGTATCTGCATCTTGTTTCCTTCCTGACATTATTTAGCCGAACAAATCCGGTGATTTTGCCCTTCACACGATTCACACTTTTCCCACTCTCCAATTCCGCTACAATTGTAGCAGCCATGTCCAAAACTCTCAACGCCCAGATTGGTTTTCGACCTGATATTTATCAAAAACACTGTTGGGTCTTCATCGCAATTCACTAGAGTATAAATTTCTCCAGTGCATCAGCCACTCCGTCTTCATCATTCCTCATGGTAATGTAATCCGCCGCCTGTTTCACCCGATCCGGCGCATCAGCCATGGCTATCCCGATTCCCGCGTTGCGAAGCATGTCGATATCATTCGGTGCGTCGCCCACCGCAATCGTCTTTTGCAAAGGAATTCCATAATGTTCGCATACCAGCCTCAACGCATTCCCCTTTGAAACACTGCCTGCCATGATTTGAAGCAAATTGTTCTCACTCTGCGCCATCGCCAGTTGCCCCGGATGATCCACAAATATTTTTTCACGAATTTGCATCAGACACTCGTCAGGCCCCTGAAGCAAAATCTTCGTCACATCGCAATTGAGCCATGTATCGATCGGCGCCAGCTTGTCGGGCTTGAACATCTTTGCCGTCTCTGTCTGATACGCCGGGTTCACCCGATCGGTGTACCAGTGATCCAGCACTTCAACCGAAATCAGAATCTCGCAGTTGAGTTCCCGTGTAAAATTAATCACCGACCTCGCCAAGGGTAAATGAATTGGAAAATGCGCCAGAATTTTCCTGGTCGGCGGATCATAAATTAACGCACCGTTATAACAAATCACACAAGTCTTGAGCTTAAGGGCCTTATACGTCGTCGCGACCGACCGCGGCGGACGAGCCGTCGCCAGTAACACCTTCACCTGCTGATTAATCAACGCGTGGATCACCCGTTTGGTCCGATCCGTAATCGTCTTCCCACTTGTTAGCAGCGTACCATCCAAATCCAGGGCAACAAGTTCAACCACGCCGATCCTCATATTGTTTGGCCGCCAAATGTGTCTGGCGAGCCTTATACGCCTGAAAATTATTCAATATCACCATTTCGATGAAACCACCGATTCCACCATCGCGTCTTTTTCCCATCTACCTGCGCCAAGTTTTCATTTTTTCGCATCGCCTGCCTCATCATCTCAATATTAGGCAGCTTCTCACGCATTGCCAGCAATTTCTGTCGAACAAACATCTCCGGATGTTCTTTCAGACGCTCCCGCGAAGCCTGAACCCATACCGCCCTCTCGCCCGGCAGTTCGTTATCGTCACGGTAAAACTTTAACGCCTCCTCCAGACAAAGAGTCGCCTCATATCCCAACCGCTGAGCCTCTTTCCTGTCCTGCTGATTGGCGGCAGCATTCAAAATCGAATAAAATAACGCCAGCCATTGCCCCACATCGATCAACTCCGAAGGATGATCCGTCGGGTTTACCTCCGGCAAGTCGCTGGCAATATTCGTCGCCTCATCCACCGCCAATTTTTCCCGATCAAACCGCAAACATTGTCCCTGCTGACACTGCCTGCAGCGGATATACCACAAATCTTCCCGTCCATCGGGCGTCTGCTCCGTACTCACCAGCGTAAAAGGTCCGCGGCCGCATTTACCGCATTGAAGAACCATCAAATAAAAATGCCGTTCCACCGTACTCCGCGCCGGCAGCAACTTTTCTTCAGGATTTTCCGACATCAGTCACCCAACCTTTCACACGTTTCGCACTCTTCGTCGTCCCTCACCAACCACCCCGACAGGCCCAGATCATAACACCCTTCAAAGTAATCTGATATAACATATTCGTTGCATTTTCGCAACAGTCCGTTTCTCGTATGAAACAGCCCCCGACTGAATAACAAGATAGCATTTACATCATTTTCCTTTATAATTATATCACAGTCGCGATATTATAGGACGTCACACAGATTCTTATAATTGGCATCGTTCTTGCTCTATATCGTTCGTGTCGTTTTGAATTTTTGCAGGTTGGCCCGTGCCCGCCCGCTTGACCGACGAAACGATCAAAAACCGCCCTGCGGAGGTGGAAAAATGAATTTAAAACGAAGAAAAACGTATCTCGGACAAAACAACATGACCGTTGAGCCTGTAACCTGGTATCGCACGGTCCTGGGTTTGTTCATCGGCATCGCCATCATGGTCCTGGCCACCTTAATCACAGGCTGTTCTCATCAACAAGACGAAACGATCTCATATCTCTGCTTCGACCCTCAGGACCAGATCGTCTCTCCAAAACTGATTCTGCGATCCTCAAAAGAGCAGAGTATCGATCCGCAAATCATCGCCTGCCGAAGCGATTGGCCTTCGACAACCGGCGATCTCGAACTAAGCCGAATCACCAGCTATCGACAATACTGGCACGACCGACAATCCGCCTCTGCCAACATTCCGGATTACTCTTATCGCCGAACCGAAAGCTATCGCTACGGCGAATCTTTCCGCTGAAACATCCCTTTTGCGGATATCGGGACAATTTCACCGCTTGACGTCAACCACCTCTGCGACAATATCCGCCAGTGTGACTTTTCCCAGGCTCGGATAGGCAAGCTGATAGACCTTCTCTATGCCTTGCGTAACCTGCTGATCGTAATACGGCACAGCGTTCAAACTCTGAAAATGTTGCGGAGAAAGCTCGAATATATCCAGCAACGCGACCTGATCGGAAGGACGGGCGGGCACAAATGATCTCAACTGTTCGTCCTTTTCCACGGGAAGGATGATCCTCGCTTTACATAACCGGTCGAAAATTCGCTGGAGCGTAATATCGGGAAGATTAATATGACGGCGAATTTCATCCATACTGATGGGAGGCTTGCCCATCTGATACGCTCTGGCAACGACAAACGCCCCAGCCAACAGCTCCGACGGCCCCAATGCCAGATTTTCATCTTCCTCTATACTGCGAATTCGATCCAGATTCGCAGCGGTATAGGCAATTTCCGCTCCAAGCAAAAAAACCAGCCAGGAAATATAAAGCCAAAACATAAATACCGGAATAACACCCACCGCACCATAAAAACTGTTCGTCGCGGCATATTTAATATATAACCCAAATCCCCACTTCGCCGCCATCCATAAAGGCGCCGCCAGGATCGCTCCAAACAAGGCTGTACGAAGTGAAATGTGAGTGTTAGGCAGATATTTATACAAACAAATCATCACAAAAACGGTCAAAACCAGCGAGCCGATCCAGCCGGTAGTTTTTAACACAATCCAGGAAATTCCCCGGACATCAAGCGAATGACTCATCACGATCTGGCTGACATAACTGAGCACCAGAATCACCAAAGGAATCAATGTCAGTGTCGCCCAATATAACATGATGCGTTTTGCCAACGATCGATTGTGCTCTGCCCCAAAGATTCGATTCAACGCCTGTTCCATCGTCGTCAGTAAATTCAACGCCGTCCAAATCAACAGCAATACGCTCACAGGCCCAAGCGAACCAAGTGTAATTTTACTTTCTATCGCATCAACGAGCTGCTCAATTTTATCGCCAAGGTTTACAACAGGTGGTTTTTCCGTCGGCTCTGTCGACTCATCGGGGGTGGCGGAAGTATCCGCTACGGCGATCTGTGAAATCCCTGCACTCTCGAGCAGTTCACGCAGATTCTTCTTGCTGTCTTCGATGCCGCCGAACGCCTTAAAAAGCACCGCCATCAATACCAGAACAGGAATCAGCGCAAAGAGGGTCTGATACGACAACGCCGAGCTTAATTCATAAGCCGAATGCACCCAAAGCCGACGATTCACCGTCGGCCAGAACCGCTTCTGAAATCGTAAAAAACGTTCCACCCAATTCAATCGACTAATGTGCTTAGCTTCCAAACCCTGAAAATAGTTCCTGATCCAATGGAATAGTTTCAAGAATCGTTCCCTTTCATAATAAGTCCGATTTGCTTGAAAAAATCATACCACATTCCGAAGTAAATGCGATTGATTTTTCAAAAACGATCACATCTCACCCATTAAAAAAGCCACCCTGAAAAAGGTGGCTTTTTAATGATTGGATTACGCTTCAAAACTAATCTTTGTCGTCATGAACATCATCATCGTTATTAATGTCATCGTCATTAATATCGTCGTCATTGTCATCGACATCCAACAGTTCAACTTCAAAAATCAACAGCGAATTGGGCGGAATCGGACCTCGACCCATTTCACCATAACCCAGACTCGGCGGAATATAAAGTTCCCACTTGTCGCCTTCCTTCATCATCGTCAAAGCTTCGGTCCAGCCGGGAATAACCTGATCGGCGTTGAACTCAGCAGGTTCGCCTCGTTTGTACGAACTATCGAATTCCTGACCGTTAAGGAATTTGCCGACATAATTAACCTTCACCTTGTCGGTGGCTTGGGGAGTCTCGCCCGTACCGGACTTGATCACCTTGTATTGCAGACCACTCGGCAAGGTCTTGACGCCTTCCTTCTTGGCATTGGTTTCGAGAAAGGCCTTGGCCTCTGCCAGGTTCTTCTCGCCCATCTCCTTCAGGTTTGCTTCTGCCTGGGCACGCATCTTCTGCTGGAAATTCGTCAATGCCGTGATGATTTCCTCCTGGCTCATCGCCAGTTTCTTGTCACCCATCACATCCTTGATCGCCTTGGCGAAAACATCGACGTTGATGTCGATATTATTCGACTTGAGATCATTGCCGATCTGAAATCCCAAAGCGTAACTGACCTGATCTTTTTCATTGGCAAATGCCGATTGGGTCGTTGGTTGTGTTGTCACAGTTTTCTGGTCCCCTTCTGTCGCCTGCGCCTGAACGTTGCACGTGATCATCGTAAAAGCCGCTATTACAACTGACAATACTAAAGTTTTCATTGGTTTCTCCTAAATAATGACTAGAATCTTATCGTCGCACACTTTTCCATAAATGACAACCAAAATTTACAGGTTCCTGTAAATTCATGATTCTTTTTTACCAACTTAATGTCCGTCTTGAACAAACAACGCATATAAAATAAGATATCGCCTTAATCGATCCGACTGACAGTTGAAATTTGAAAACCACCCGCGTGGTGACGGAATAAAAATATGACTTTGAAACTCAAAAATCTGACTCTTGACGCCCCCTTCATGCAGGCGTCGCTCAGCGGCTATACCGATCGGCCTATGCGGATGGTCGCACGCGAACACAGCGCACCAATGACTTTTGCCGGTGTCATGCTCGACCAAGCCATCAATCACCCTCGCGTCCGCCGACGTTTCGACGTCATCCCCTACGACGATGAACATCCCATCGGTGGACAAATCATGGGAACCGATCCGGACATAATGGCCGGAGCCGCCAAAGGTCTTTGCGATATCGGTTACGATCTGGTCGATCTGAATTTCGCCTGCCCCGCCCCAAAAGTGCTTCGACGCCATCGGGGTGGATACATGCTCAACGATCCTGATGGTGTCATCGAAATCTTCCACCGCGTTCGAGATACCGTCGATTGCCCCCTGACAATGAAACTTCGTATCGGCTACGACGAAACAACCGAAGGACACGAAAATTTCTGGAAAATCTGTGAACATGTCGCCGCCAACGGTATCGACGGCCTCATCATCCATGGCCGATGGGTTCTGCAAAAATATCGCGGCAAAGCAAATTGGGACATCCTCACCAAGGTCAAACAAAAATTCCCCACCCTCCCCATCGTCGGCTCAGGCGATATGTTCGAACCTGAAACCATCGTTCAACGCCTCAAACAAACCGGCATCGACGCGGTGACCATCGCTCGCGGCGCCGTAGGCAACCCCTGGATATTCCACGAAGTTCGCGCCCTGATCGCCGGCAACCCCAAACCCGCCCCCCCCCCGCTTGATGAAGTCGGCTCCGTCATGCTCGAACACTTCAACCGTGTCGTCGATTTTTATCACAAACGCAAGGGCGTCGCCTACTTCCGAAAATTCGCCGCAGGATATTCCCGCCGACATCCCGAACGCAAAAAAATCCTGCTCATCCTGATGGCCGCCCAGACCCCCGAACAGGTCCGCGGCGCCATCACAGAATGGTTCAATCTTTAAGATTATTCAGGCCCATAAATCTGATAAGGCTGATCGATAGGATAATCGCAGACCATCTCCTCATAATCATCAAGCCAATACGCCTGTGGATTGCTCTTAAAAACCATAAATCGTCCGCTGTCCAAATCGTTGGCGGCCCGATGATACTTGAAATAAACCTCTTTCTCTGTTTTACCCACTATCTCAATCTTGCCCGTCGCGTGCGACATGACAAACTTCGCCCGTTTGGCCAAACCCGAAACCATCGACTTGGCCTGCTCGAAAATCTCATACCCCCGTTCGATCGGAACCGCGTAATCCTTGTTCCCAAACGCCGGACGGCATTGAAACACATAATAAGGCGGCACACCAATAAACGACAATTCCCGAAACAACGTCGCCAACGTTTTCGGATGGTCGTTAATCCCCCGAATAAGCGGAGTCTGATTGCATAAAATC
>JAAZAW010000013.1 GCA_012514125.1 Phycisphaerae bacterium
CGAAGTTCAACGTGAGATAGGACCGGTTATTTATCGCAATGGTTTTAGCGACATACCAAGGCGAATTCTTGTTCCGGACAATCACAGTCCTGGCCCCGCTGTCGATCGCTTTCTGGAGAGCGTTTGTCGCATCGTCGGCGGTAAATCCATATTCATCGGCGTATACCGTCTCCGGTGTAAACGAAGGAACATTCTCCAGATCACCCGCTTCCTTGGCCCAATCGTAAATGGCCACATCGTCAAACCACCCGTCACTGTTGCCATAATTTCCCCCCCCACCTATGACTACGTAAGACAGTGAAGTCGGCAGTGCTTTTCCGGCAAACACGCTACCGTTTTCCTGTCCATTGACGTAGAGATGAAGTGTACCTCCGTCATAAGTAAAAGCCAAATGATACCAGGTACCCACCGCAAGACACGACCCATCGATTGAAAACCATTCCCCTCCGGCATACAGCCGCGCCTGAACCAGTCCCGTGTTTTGCATCATACCAAGAACCGCATTGAAAGCACCGCCCGAACCTTGATAGGCTTGAATCAACGTAGAACTATATAAATGTTCGGGTTTGAACCAACACTCCATAGTAAATTGATTACGAACATTCAAGTTGATGGTTGAGGGATTATCCAGGAAGGCTAATATTCCTGACTCGTATTCGTTCACATAAACGCTTCGGCTGGAATCCTTATTGTAGGGATCATCGGTCGAAGTATGAGCATAATCGTAAGTAAAGACCGCATCATGATTGTTGTAAGATACATCCAAAAAACGTTTCAGATTGGGAGACCTCGTATCAAAATTAAACTTCGCAATCGCCGGAGGCACAGGCGCGGTAAAACTCTGATGGTATCCGAATTCCGATGGAGCCAAGGCCGAATTGCTGATCCGAAGATCATCAATATACCCATCCACCTGTCCTAGATTACCGCCACCGCCGAAGAATACGGAGGTGGGGGTGGCCAGAGATTTTCCAACATAAATATTGGCTGCTTCCACCCCATTGACATACAACCGCAGGTAACCACCAACAGGACCATTATATACTGCCGCCAGATGGGTCCATTCATTCACCGGCAGTGCGTCGCCAGTGGCACGATACCATTGGTCAACATACATCCTTGCTGTCGGCTTTATCGACATCGTCTGGCTATCATAAATCAACCCTACAAAATAATTGTAACTTCCAGCTATTATTTGAAGCAGCGTCTGACTCGAAGTTCCAGAAGTTGGCTTGATCCAGCCTTCCAGAGTAAACTGGTTTCCGCTCAGGTTGATTGTTCCCGGATTGGCAAGGTAGGCCATCGTTGTACCAAGGGATGGATTTAATCTAGGGCTGTAATTGAGCCCCCTGAGGCGGAATGGATCATCCGTATACAAGTAGACTTCTCGATTAAATATTGCATTATGGGAGTTACCGCTGATATCTGTCACGGTCTTTCGATCTGCGGAAAGCGAATCGAAATTAAACTGTGCTACGGTCGCAGCCCCCACCAGGCTCGAGAACATCAGAATACCAAGAAACCCAACGATCATTTTAGACTTCATCTAGAGCTCCTTTCTAAAATAAAAATGACTCTCGTTGAACGTAAATCCTCTGCCAAAGCTTTCTTACCTTGTTTTTCCCGCCGATTCTCGCCAGACGAACTGCATGGGAATTCGCTGCGTTCTTGGCGGCAGATCCGAATCGTCCAGGCGTGAAAACAACATCGTTTCAATCATGGAAACCATTTCGGAAGAACAGGGACGAATACTCGCCAATGGGGGATCACAAAACTCGGTGAAATCGTTATTATCAAACCCAACGACCGCCACATCCTGCGGAACCCTGAGTCCCCTGTTCTTTAACCACCGGATTGAAGCCAAAGCACCCTCATCCGGAGAACAAAACAGGCCGTCAAACGGCGGATAGCCATGGGGAAAGGCAGCTTCAAGGGCATCCAAGAAATGACGACCGATACTTTTTTCCGTCACAAGAGGAAACACAATCACATTTTTGTGGGAAACCTCTATCTGGTGATATCGAAGTCTATTGATAAAGATATCTATCTTATCGTGCCGGGAGTCGCTCGGGGCGATGATCATGGGATATCGTCGTCCGGAGGCTACAAAATGATCGACCACCGAGCAGATCGCCGTTGTCCGATCATGGTGGATTAAATCAAATGGGATATCGATTTCTGTGTTACACACGATAACCGCCGCGGGAAATTGAAGAATTTTCTGACAAATTTCCTGGGTAAAACGTTCAGGAGGGTAACACTGCCAAATGAGCCCATCCACGTGCCGCTGCAGAAAATCGTCAATAGCTGTTTTAATAATCTCAGGATCACACAAACTGTTAACCGTATAACTAACATACTTATGTTGCATGGCCTGAAGTGCTATTTTTTGTACAATTTGTCCTGACTGCGGAGCTCCACCAATACTCCACAAAATCCCGATACTCCGCGTTCGCCCCCCCCTGAG
>JAAZAW010000157.1 GCA_012514125.1 Phycisphaerae bacterium
GACCTCGCATGGCAGGGGACTTCAGGGAATCCGCTGGTCAAAAGAGGTCAACGACCAGGGACTGATCGAAAAAATCATCGGCATGGACGCCCGCGGCGCCATGAAATATGCCCAAGAGAACCAAGCTGCCTGTGGCCCGGGCGCTCTCGCCGCGACAATCGCCCTGGCCGAAGAACTCTCTGCCAGACGGGTCGAAGTCCTCGAACATACAAACAGCTATGAAGTCCTGCACAGATGTTACGGCGAAATAGGCGACGACGCGGTAGGATACGGCGCCATCATCTTCGGCTCCGACTGAAAATCAAGATCGACCTCTGCCGTTCGCTTTTCAATCGCGCATAATATTTGAAAAACTTGCCCGGATGACTTATAATCTCTCCCTGTCGTTAATCGCGAGCGCATTATAAATTGAGGACACTATGAAAAATATCACAAGCGGATATCGTTCGGGTTTCATCCTGCTCTTGGCTTGGGGAATTACTCTCCCCATCGGCTGTAGCCGGCAACCCACAACAAGCACATGGAACGTCACCGAACCGTCCGCATATCCAACCACGACCCAGGCCGCTGCGTCCGACCAATACGATCTGCTCATGCCTGCGCAAATCGAAATCCTCCCGTTTTCCAAACCAAAAAGCTGGGACTCCGATCAAATTCCCGACGGTATCGAAGTGGTATTACGACCCCTCGATTCCTTCGGCGATCAAACCAAAGCCGTCGGATTGTTCCGGTTCGAACTTTATCTTTTCCAGAAAGCTTCTTCCGACCCCCGTGGCCAACGCATCGGTTTCTGGGAAGAAAATCTGATGACTCGGCAGGGCCAGCTTTTGCATTGGGACCGGATCACGCGAACTTACCGATTTCGCCTGAGCCTCGCCGGTCAGCCCGTTCGTCCAGGCAAATATGTCCTCGAAGTCACCTATCTTTCACCCACCGGTACGCGGCTCGGCGATACCTATATTCTCGAAACGACTCTGCCGCGGGAGCAGATCAAAGAAGAAATAGAACGTGAACGTCAGGACGGATTAAAACTCTTTTGATTTTGAAACATCGGAGTACAGGGCATGTTCAAAAAAATGATGTCGGGTTGTTTAGGTTTGTCGTTAAGTCTTATCGTATCGGTTTTGATAGGCTGTCAGAATAAATTCACCTATCAGCGATTCGAAATGGTGCAGGTCGGATGTGCGGATAAAGAAGAAGTAAAGATGACACTCGGAAATCCCTCCGAAAAACCCTTCAAGGACCTCTGGTGGTACTATGATAACGATGCTACCGCCAAAATCTACTTCGACGAAAAGGACACCGTCAAAGCAAAAAAATGGATCGACGAAAGAACAGGCGAAATCACCTGTGAGCCGGAAGGCTGGATCGAAGAGTGATTTCTTGATACATCTCAGTTTAAATCCTTGGCATAAAACATGATCATTATTTCCGCGTTGGACAACTCAGGCCAGCTCTATGCCGCCGATCTGGTACGCATTCTCCGTCAGCAGATGCCCGAACAAAAATTCATCGGTATCGGCGGACCCGATCTCGCCGCCGCAGGCTGTGAATTAATTCACGATATTTCCGATTCCTCCGCCATGCTCACCGGAATCTTCGGCGCGTTAAAATGGGCCGTCCCCGCGTTCCGCCGTCTCAAAAAAATCATGGCCTCGGAAAAAGTCGATCTTGTCATTCTCGTCGATAGTCCGACGTTCAATCTTCCCCTCGCCAAAGCCGCCAGAAAACACGGCATTAAAACCCTTTATTATATCGCCCCCCAAATCTGGGCCTGGGCCGAGCATCGTTGGCGACGAATCCGTCGGCGAGTCGATCAACTGGCGGTCATTTTGCCTTTTGAGCAGGCCTACTTTCAGAAATTCGGTATCCATGCCCAATTCGTAGGCCATCCTTTTATCAATCACATTAAAGACGCCCCCGTCAACGAATCACTCAACGCCGAACTTTCCGCCTTGCCTCATCCTGTCCTTTTACTCATGCCAGGTTCCCGGCGGCACGTCGTTGAAGAACTCTTGCCCGCTCAGCTTCGCATCGTTCGACAAATTCAGCAGAAAACCGGTCCTATGACATTAGCCCTCATGGGATGGAAAGGGGTCGCTCCCACCATCGAACGACTCGTGAAAGAAGGGGGATTTGAATTTCGTCCCGGTGCCCCTGAATCGCTTCGCTCCAATGCAAATATCATCAATATTTTCTTTGATGATCGCAAAACACTGATCGAAAACTCAAACCTTGTTCTCGCCGCGTCGGGAACCGGAACATTGGAAGTAGCTTGGCATGGCCGACCAATGCTGATTATGTATAACACCTCCAAATGGTTTTATCATCTCATCGGCCGGTGGCTTATTCGAACCCGATTTTTCTCGTTGCTCAATAATCTGGCTCAAAAAGAGATTGTTCCTGAATTTATGCCCTATATTCGTGATGAAGCGGGTATTGCTGATAAAGCGGTAGAGCTTTTGCAGGATAACAAAAAAGCCGCTCAATTAGGCTTGAACATTCAAAGTCTCGTTCGAAATTTATATCATCAAAATCCCGCAGACGATGTGGCGCAACTGGCTCGAAAACTTATTACTTCCTCTTCCCATCGATCCTGATTCGTACTCGTGGCCGACTGCTTCCATCTCGGCGATAGATTCTTCCGTCCCGGCGATAAATTCCTCTATCCCGACGATATGTGCTTCCATCTCTGTCATAGTATCGATAGGATCGCCGCGGATAATAGTCATATCGTCTGTAGTCTCTCGGAGCGTAATAATATCTGTATCGGTAGGACGATTTTGGATAAACTCGGTATCCGTAATCATAATAATAGGGGTAAGGTCTGTTGTAATAATAGTAATCGCGGTCGTAATCGTAATATCGTTGAACCACAGGCGGATTAATGGTGATACTTCCGGAACTTCCGTCTCTGTTATAATAGGTATATCCATATTGCCTTGCGCAATATTCGGAATCCCCATAACAGAACGAAATGCCCTGACTGATTTTAGTTATTGAAATTACTGTTCCCAGTGCAACAGCAAGAATAATCGATAATTTAGGTCTCATGATAAGACCTCCCCGGGGCTGTTGCCGGACTCTTTAAGGCCGGAACTTGTGATGCTTTTTAAATCGATTCAATCATGGAAGAAATCACGGTTACTCAAACCCTATCGGGCTTAAGTTTTTTGTGATGTATCGATTTTCAAAAGAACTTCAGATTTTGTCTTTATTTCTTTCGAAAGCATCCATCAAACTGATGTATCGTATCGGCCGTCTGACTCCGGCAACATGCCCCAAAAGAACCATAAGGATCTCTTTCAAAACCCTCAAAAGTATCTCTTTTTCAAACCGCCTCATGATGCCCTTTTCTCTGGTGTACATTTAATTCTAAGACCTCAAAAGTCGAAAAGTCAAATCGCCCGAAAGATTTTCAGCCCGTCCCGAAAAACGAAAAATCCTGTCGCAAAGGACCTTTTGTACTGATGATAAACAAGCTATTCATTCAACGTGCAACGGAGCACTTTGTACGTCGAGTTCAAAATCGTTTGAAGCTCTTTTCTTGAAGTGCACAACGGCAAATAAAAATAAAGAATATCCCCCAAAGGTCTAAGAAGAAGGTGATATTCAAGCCCCCGGCGATAAATCTCTTTCCCCACCCGTTTTGCCGTCGGAAAGGGCGCTTTTGTCTGTTTATCCGCGACCAACTCCAACACCCCCACAAAACCCAGGTGCCGCACATCTCCGACATGGGGTAAATCGCGAAATTGATCCAGTTCGGCATGAAACCAGGGGGCAAGTTCGTTGACATGCGCAAGCGTCTGTTCTTTCTCGAAAACTTCCAGACTCGCCAGCGCCGCCGCACATCCCAGCGGATTGGCGGTATAGGTATGCCCGTGATAAAGTGTCTTGTTTTTGTCGAAATCCGCATAAAACGTTCGATAAATTTTTTCCGTCGTCAAAGTGGCTGCCAGGGGAAGATACCCCGATGTGATTCCTTTAGATAGACAGATGAAATCAGGCTTAATATTTTTTATATATTCACAGGAAAACATTTTTCCGGTTCTACCGAATCCCGTCGCCACTTCATCGATAATCAGATGCACATCATACCGGTGCGCCAGGTCTGCGATGCGTTTCAGATACGCCGGCGGATAAATGATCATCCCCGCCGCCCCAAGGATCAACGGTTCGATGACAACGGCGGTAATCGACTCACTTTTTTTCTCAAGCAATTGTTCAAAAGCGTCAGCACAACTTAGCTTGCACGTCGGATACGTTTTTTTATACGGACAGCGATAACAATAGGGCGTCGGAATCTTAAAACTGGGTTTGACAATCGGCGTAAAAACATCATGGAACTGATCGACCCCGCTTAACCCCATGGTCCCAAGCGTATCGCCGTGATAGCCCTGGTCCAGCGAAACGAAATACTTTTTTCCTGATTGGCCCAGATTGCAGCGAAATTGATATGACATTTTCATCGCCGTTTCGACCGCCGTCGAACCATTATCCGAATAAAACACCCGTGACAGTTTGCCTGGAGCGAGGGCGAGGAGCTTTTCTGAAAGCTCAATCGCAGGCGAGTGCGTAAAACCGGCAAACATCACGTGTTCGAAGCGATCGAGCTGCTTTTTCATCGCTTTTTTGAGTGCCGGATGATTGTGGCCGTGGATGTTGCACCACCAGCTCGAAATGGTATCGTAGTAATAATTATTATTTTCATCGTAAAGCTTGATGCCCCTGGTCCGATCGATCACAATGGGCGGATCGGTTTCCAAATCCTTCATTTGGGTATAGGGATGCCAGTTGACTTTCAGGTCGCGTTTGATCCAGCTATTCATGATCGATCCTGTTTAGAATGTTTTCAGCCATGGGTTTGATCGCTCGATAGAGCCGATTTTGATTCTGGGAGTAGGGAACAATTCCAAGAATATTTTCGCGGCTCAGTGAAGCTACGGTTCGCACATTATCATTAAGAATTTCAACGTTTTGATTTTCGGCGTTATTGAAAATCAGTCCAATGAGTTTGAGGTTTCTTCGGCGGACCGTTTCGATACTCACCAGGGCATGATTGATGGCGCCAAGTTTGTTGTGAACCACCAGAACAATCGGCAGTTGAAGTTTATGAGCTAGATCGATAAAAAGTATTTTGGACGTAAGGGGAACCATCAACCCCCCGGCGCCTTCCGCCAGCACTACCTCGGAAATTTTACAAAGTGCGAGATAAGCCCGTTCAATTTTCCGCGGATTGATCCGTTGTTTTTCGCGTTTCGCCGCCAGATGGGGCGAAGCTGGGAATTTGAAACAATACGGAATAATGTCGGACATAAAGGGTTCGATCCGGCTTATATTTTGTTTCATCAGCGACAGATGAGTTGCGATATCGGTGTCCGCAAAGTTTCGAACACCGGTCTGAACCCATTTTTGCGTTATGACGGATTTGCCAAGCTCAGCCATTGCCCGTGCGAGCAAGCCCGTGATGAGTGTTTTGCCGACGCCGGTATCCGTTCCGGTGATAAAAATGCCGCTCATGTTTTTTGTCCTTTGCACAAAAATACCTGCGAGGTCGCTCGAATTTCGCCGAACAACTCGCGATACTTTTTATCGAGCCGGCGAATCCGTTCCGGGCCGAAGACCGAACCCTTGCCGCGAACTCCACAATATTTTATCGTCATCAGCAGTGATTTGATATCGGGAAACGTCTGGTGATAAAACCGCTCAACAATTTGAATCGATGAAAACCGCTGCGAAAGAAGATTGTGAATATTATCTTGTGTTGGAAATCGTATCGCTTCGACTCTCGCGGCGGAATCGAAAGATCGAAGCACTTCGTCGAGTTCACAAAACGTCCGCGGGCCAAAGATCGAAAAGACGAGTTGCCCATGCGTTTCGAGTCGATCAAAACAAGTTGTCAGTGTTTGTTCGGGATTTTCAAGCCATTGAAAACACGCAGCGGATGTAACGAGATCGAACCGATTCGCGATCGGCAGTTTTTCCGCATCGGCTAC
>JAAZAW010000158.1 GCA_012514125.1 Phycisphaerae bacterium
TACGAGATCATCCGATATATTCCCGATTATCGTATCATCGTCATCAAAAGCACGGTTCCCATCGGAACCAATTCTCGTCTTTCGAACGAACTGGCTCGACTCACCGAGATTCCCTTCGATCTCGTGAGCAATCCGGAATTCCTCAAAGAAGGATGCGCCATCGAAGATTTCTTTCGTCCCGATCGTATCATTATTGGAACCACAAGCCCCAACGCCGCCGCAGTCCTTCAGGAACTTTACGACCCCTTTGTGCGAAACGGAAAACCCATCATCGTTATGGACCCCACCAGCGCCGAAATGACCAAATATGCCGCCAACGCCATGCTCGGAACCAAAATCTCGTTCATCAACGAAATCGCAAACCTCTGCGATCTGCTTGGTGCCGATATCAACAACGTCCGAAGAGGTATCTGCAGCGATATCCGTATCGGCTATCATTTTCTATATCCAGGCTTGGGCTTTGGAGGGTCTTGCTTTCCGAAAGATGTCCAGGCGTTGATTAGAATCGGAGAAACTCACGGATATCCGGGCTGGCTCCTGCGGGCCGTCAAACAGGTCAACGATCATCAAAAATTCACACTCCAGCGGAAAATTATATCCCTTTTCGGAGAAGACCTCACCGGTTTACACTTCGCCCTCTGGGGCGCCGCGTTCAAACCCGGAACCGACGATATCCGCGAATCCCCCGCCATTGGGCTGATCTCCGATATCCTTTCGCGTTCAGGCCATCTTCACGTTCACGACCCCCAGGCCCTTGAAAATCTGAAAAAAATCTTCGGCAATCAGATTCAATATTACCAGGAAATGTACCAGATGCTCGAAAATGTCGATGCCTTGTGCATTCTGACCGAATGGGCCGTTTATCGAAATCCTGACATCGAAAAAATGCTCCAGCTTATGCGCAGACCGATCATCTTTGACGGACGAAATCTTTACGAATGCGCCAAAATGACCGGCAAAGGGTTCACCTATTTCGGCATCGGTCGAGGTCATCCAATCGCATCCCTTCCGCAAATACTCGACGAAGAACTCATCGTCGAACCTTAAGATGATACGCCATGACCAACGCCTCTGCGAAATTTACACTACCGGTTGATTCTCATCACGATCGGCATCGACTTTATTGTCATCGCCGGGTAAATCTGACGGATGATTTTCCGGGGAAGATAATTCGGGTTCGGGAATATCATTCTGGACATTCTGCGATGGTTGCGGTGAGTCAGGTTGGGACTCAGATTGAGATTCGGAAGAAACACGATCGGATTCTTCGGGCCCAGGTTTGGGCGTTTTGGACGGCGGCAGCAATTCGGGAACTTTGGGCAGGTCTTCGAGCGAAGCCAGGCCAAAGACTTGCAGGAAACGCTTGGTGGTTCCGTAGAGCATGGGACGGCCTAGTTCTTCGGCTCGGCCAACGATTTTGACAAGGTCTTTTTCCATGAGAGTTCGGATCATTTCACCGCAGGCTACGCCTCGGATGGCTTCGATTTCGGCGCGAAGGACCGGTTGTTTATAGGCAATGACGGCGAGGGTTTCGAGGGCGGCGCCGGATAGTTTGCTTTCGGATCGGACCTTGTAGAGCTGCTGGAGATAAGTCGCGTACTGCGGACAAGTCATCATCTGGAATCCGCCGGCGATTTCCTGAATGTGGAAGGAACAGTTCCAATGTTGATAGTTGCTGTTAAGCCGATCGATGATTTCCCGGATTTCTTTGGTGGAAATCGCGCCGATCACCGAGGCGATTTTGGCAGCAGGCAACGGACCATCGCTGGAAAATAAAACCGCTTCGACGATTTGATCGCGTGTGAGACTTGTGGCTGGTGTGTCGGAGTCGTCCTGCGAAAATTCGTCGTTTTCGTTTTCAGATTCCGATTCCGAAATGGATTCTTCGAGTGCGCGGTCGATGTCCTGTTCGAGTTCAGCTAGTTTATCATCGGGAACCATAATTTCGGATTCAGCGCCGGTGTCGGTGTCGGACGAGGTGTCACACCGGTCGTCGGATTCGGATTGCGCTTCAAGCGGTTCATCCTGCCGAACCTGGGTTTCATCGGCCGGTTGGGTGATGTTTTCGTCCTGCGGATCGATGTGTTCGTTGAAATCCTGTTGCATATCGTTTTATCCCTTGCAGCGAGTATTTTTTATCGTCGTTGTAAAAGATTGTTTAAAACCCTGGGCAATCGGCACCCTTCTGCCGGAGCCGAAGGCTCGCGAGGTTACTTTGATACCAATCGCAGCCTGTTTGCGTTTATATTCGTTTCGGTCGACCGTCACAATGATTTTTTTGACGATTTCCGGATCGAAGCCTCGTGTGATAATCTGCTCGGCGCATTGTTCCTCTTCGATATAGAGTTTGAGAATTTCGTCGAGGAGTTCGTAAGGGGGCAAAGAGTCCTGGTCGGTCTGATTGAAACGTAACTCGGCGGATGGAAGTTTGGTGATGATGTTTGCGGGAATGATTTCCCGATCCCGATTGATATATCGGGCAAGTTCATAGACCATTGTTTTCGGGACGTCGCTGATGAGGCCCAATCCCCCCGCCATATCGCCGTAAAGCGTGCAATAGCCCATGGACATTTCGCTTTTGTTTCCGGTGCTGAGCAGAAGATAACCGAACTTGTTCGACAAAGCCATCAGGAGTGTGCCCCTGATGCGGGCCTGGATGTTTTCTTCGGTAACATCTTCTTTGAGTCCGGTAAACGAAGGCGCGAGGACATCGAGGAAGGTGGTTCGGAGTTGTTCGATGGGGATGACGGAGAACTCGATTCCGAAATTGCGGGCGAGAATTTCCGAGTCGGTCAGACTTGAAGCGGCGTTGAATTTCGAGGGCATGGCGACGCCATGAACCATGTCTGCTCCCAGAGCATCGACAGCCAAGGCGGCGACAACGGCGGAATCGATCCCTCCGGAAAGTCCGATAACGACGCCCTTCCGAAAACCACATTTTTGAACATAATCACGCAGGCCAAGGACCAGACCCTTGTAAACGGAATCGATGCCTTTGGGCATGGGGTTGATCGGGCCCGAACAGTCACCGTTAAGATCGACGATCAGGAGGTCTTCCTCAAAACTTTTGCAACGCGCCTTGAGATTGCCGTCGGGACCATAAACACAGCTCGCGCCGTCGAAGACGAGTTCATCGTTTCCGCCGACCATGTTCACGTAAATCAAAGGACGCTGATAATTTTGAGCATGTTCGGAAAGAAGGCGGGATCGGATATGGTTTTTACCAATGGCGAAAGGCGAGGCGGCGGCATTGATGAAGATTTCCGCACCGGCCTGGGCGAGTTGAGCCAGCGGATCCTGATGATATAAAACCCTGCCGAGAACGCCCTGAATGGTCCAGAGGTCTTCGCAGATGCTCAAACCAATTTTTTTCCCGGCAACGCGGGCAAGTGACACCATGGGGCCGGGTTCAAAGTATCGCTTTTCATCAAAGACGTCGTAGTTGGGCAACAGCGATTTGTTATGAACGCTTTGAATGTGTCCATCGCCCAGAACTGCCATCGAGTTAAACAGGGATCGACCGACGGGCGACGTATTTTGTTGAACGCATCCGACCATTGCGGTGATTCCGCCGGGCATCGTCCGGGCGATAAGGTCCAACGCATCGAGATTCTGCTCGATGAAGTTGGGTTTTAGCAACAGGTCTTTGGGCGGGTATCCCACCAGCGAAAGTTCTGGAAAAATTACAAGCTCAGCGTTTTGTTCGCGAGCACGGGCGATATACTCCAGGATTTTGGCGGAGTTATTTTCAAAATCACCGATAATCGAATTCATTTGCGCCAAGGCAATTTTCATTTTAGCATCATCCTCAAACGTATTTAAACGGCTGGGCAATGTTTACATTACATATTACATCGCCAGCGCCGGCAGAATTTTCAGTAAAAAATCGTCGAGGGGTTTTGCCTCTTTCCTTGTCCAGGTTTCCACCAGCGGAACCGCCACAAGCTTGCCCGCCATTTCGCCGGCCATCACAGCGTTTTGCTCCTGTCGGATTAGTTTGACCGCATAGGCTCCGAGCTTGGTGGCAAGAATACGATCGACGGCGGTAGGCGAGCCGCCTCGCTGGACGTGTCCCAGAACCGTAATTCTATACCGACCCTGGGCGTTCTTCTCCATTTGTTTGGCGATTTCATAGACCGCCCCTTCGGAACCCTGCTCGGAGACAACGACGATCCCGCTGGTCTTTCCGAGTCTTCGGCCTTCATCCATCGCATGGGCGATTTTCGAAATATCGGTATCGG
Source organism: Phycisphaerae bacterium (assembly GCA_012514125.1). Taxonomy (GTDB): domain Bacteria; phylum Planctomycetota; class Phycisphaerae; order JAAYCJ01; family JAAYCJ01; genus JAAZAW01. Next base: position 4,242 of record JAAZAW010000158.1, read on the forward strand.
TTTTAGGTAAAATGACCTGTTCGGCCCCCCCCGCCACCGTCGCAGCCAAAGCGATATAACCGGCCCATCGCCCCATCACTTCGACGAGGAAAAACCGTTCATGCGATTCGGCGGTGTCCCGAAGACGGTCGATGGCTTCGAGGACCGTGTTGATGGCGGTGTCGAAACCGATGGTGTAATCCGAGCCGTAAAGATCGTTGTCGATGGTTCCGGGAACACCGATAACCTGCCCGGACCAGACTTTCGACAGGGCCTCACAGCCATGGAATGTTCCATCGCCGCCTATGGCGATCAAACCGGTAATGCCGCGTTTCGTCAAATGAGCCGCAGCCTTTTGCTGTCCTTCGAGGGTCATAAACTCCTGTGACCGCGCAGTTCGCAGGAAGGTTCCGCCCTGATGAATGATGTTGGAAACGGAACGAGCCGTCAAAGGAACGATCGCATCGTCGATCAATCCCTGAAAGCCGCGGGACACACCGTAAACTTGTAGTCCCTCGGCTATTCCGACACGGGTGGCGGCGCGAATCGCGGCGTTCATTCCCGGAGCGTCACCACCACTGGTCAATATTGCAACAGCCTGGGTCATAAAACTTTCTCCATAAAGAAGGATATTTTCGTAAATTTATTTACAATAACATATCCAATTCAGGGGTCAACAGAAATAGTACTTTCATGGTAACCCCTCAGTCTTTTTAACAAAGCCGATGCCGGGCTTTTTGCCCGAAATTTTCACCCGATGAAAAGCGCCTTTACCCTGTCCGGACGTCCCATCGCGGGCTTCCGCGACGCTCCGCCGGAGTTCCGCGAGCACAGACCGGATGTCCGCAAAGCCGCTACGGACCTCCGCGAACGAACGACGGAAATCCGCGAGGAAATGCCGGAGGCCCGCGAGGCCGTCGCGGAAGTCCGCGAGAGCGTCGCGGAACTCCGCAACAAAGCTACTGAAGCCCAAATTCATCCTGCCAGCGATTATAATAACCATCACTGATATTTTCAGGCGTTTTCCGCATTCTGCCTGCAAATTCCGGCGAACCACTTTTCTATAGAACGCCTCCAACCTCCAACTTCTAACTTTTAACTCTCCCTTCATCCGTATCCGCCAGGTCGAGGCGTAAACCTGTTGCCATTGGTTTCCTTTTGACATAAAATTCACAAAAGGGTAACTTTTTTATATAAAGCGAACAACAATGTATCGAGTCAATAAACAATTCGATTTTCAGGCGGCTCATGTGTTGAGCAAACATCCGGGGCTTTGTCGATTTCCGCACGGACATAATTATAAGGTGGAGATCACGCTGACCGCGCAGGAGTTGGATGAAAATAATATGGTCTGCGACTTCCAGGCCCTCAAAATTATCTTGAGCGAATGCCTCGATCAACTCGATCATTCCATCCTGCTCAACTCATCGGACCTGGCCGGCCGCAAGTCGCAGGAAAATAATCCCCGCTGTCATCTGTTTGAAAATAAGGACCCGACCAGTGAAGTTCTGGCGGAGACGATCTTTCATTTCCTGCAGGATCGACTCGGCAAGCGCATCGTTCATTCCTCGTCGGGAATCGAATATAAAATCAATCCTTCCGCGAAACTTGAAAAGGTTCGGCTGTGGGAAACACCGACGGCCTGGGCGGAATATCAACCATAAAAATCGATCGGGCACAAACTAAAAAGAAGAATGAATCAGGAACAACAAACCATAATCGATTCGATCGCCGACGGGGTTTTTACCATCGACAGCGATTGGAAAATTACATCGTTCAATCGGGCGGCGGAGACGATCACCGGGGTTTTACGATCCCAGGCCATCGGGCGGTCCTGTTGCGAGGTTTTCCGTGCCAGTATCTGCGAGACGAACTGCGCACTCAAGCAAACCATGAAAACGGGCAAACCGTTGGTCAATAAAACGGTGTATATCATCAACAGCCGAGGCAGACAGATTCCCATCAGCATTTCCACCGCCCTGCTCAAGGATTCCAAGGGAAAGGTCATCGGCGGCGTCGAAACCTTTCGCGACCTGAGCGTCGTGGAGGAACTTCGCAAGGAACTCCAGAAACAATATTCCTTCGCCGATATCATCGGACGAAGTTCGCGAATGCGGGACCTGTTCGCCATCTTGCCCGAAATTTCAGAAAGCAACAGCACCGTACTGCTCGAAGGGGCGTCGGGGACGGGCAAGGAACTTTTTGCGAGGGCCATTCATCATCTATCGCCGAGAAACAAAAAGAACTTCGTCGCCATCAACTGCGGCGCCCTGCCGGACACACTTTTGGAATCGGAACTCTTCGGCTATAAGGCGGGCGCGTTTACCGACGCCCGGAAAGACAAAGCCGGTCGATTTGTCCTGGCGGACAAGGGAACCCTCTTTCTGGACGAGATCGGCGACATTTCACCCGCGATGCAGATACGATTGCTTCGGGTCCTTCAGGAGCGGGTTTTCGAGCCGCTTGGTTCTGTTGAGCCGATTTGCGTGGATGTTCGCGTGATTGCCGCAAGCAATAAAGACCTGAACAAGCTGGTACAAAAAGGACTCTTCCGCGAAGATTTATATTACCGCATCAACGTCATCAAGCTGAAATTACCGCCCCTGCGAGATCGCCGGGAAGATATTCCGCTCCTGGCAGACCATTTTATCGCAAAGTTAAACCATCGTCAGGACAAAGCCATCGCCGGCCTCTCGCCTCAGGTCGTCAAGGTGCTTTTGGAATATGATTACCCCGGAAATGTCCGCGAGCTTGAAAATATCCTCGAACATGCGTTTGTCCTTTGTCGTCAAAACGTCATCGAGCTTAATCATCTGCCGAAGTATCTTCTGGAAAACACGTTGCCGGAACTATCGATTCCGAAGGCAGGAACGACCTTACAGGAAATGGAAATTTTCATGATTCAGGATGCGATCCGGCGGAACCGCGGCAATCGAACATTGGCCGCTCGAGAACTTGGAATCGATGCGAGCACCCTGTTCCGGAAGATCAAACGCCTGAACATCGCCCTGCCGAACGATACAACCCAGACACATCCTGCGTAAAGGTCGCCAAGACAAATCGCTAATCGATTATTGCAACCCCAGATCGCGCATCTTCCGAAAAAGACTGGTTCGCGAAATACCGAGCGTGTGGGCGGTTTCCCGGCGATTGCCGTCGCAGCGCTTCAGCGCACGTTGAATGATCTGTTTTTCCGCATTCGCCAGCAATTCAATGAGCGTACCGGAATCGTCGCATCCCAGGCCTCTTGTTTCAGCGCAGGCGGGTTCCACCACATCCGCCGGAAGGTCCTCCGGACCGATGACCGTACCGCGTGAAAGTACGACCGCACGTTCGATGGCGTTTTCAAGTTCGCGGACATTGCCGGGCCAGCGATAACGCGCCAGCAAACTCATCGCTTCAGGCAAAATCGATTCGACCGGTTTCTCATGAAGCCGGTGGAATTTCTCGAGGAAATGTTCCGCCAGCAACGGAATATCGCTCACCCGTTCGCGCAACGGCAGCAGATGAATTTCGACAACATTGATTCGATAATACAAGTCCTGACGAAATTTCTCTTCCTCCACCAGTTTTTTGAGATTTTTATTCGTCGCCACAATCACCCGAAGGTTGACTGTAACGGTCTGGTCCGAACCGACAGGCTCGAACTGGCGCTCCTGCAAAACACGGAGCAATTTGACCTGCATCGCCGGTGAGGCGCTATCGATTTCATCGAGAAAAATCGTCCCGCCGTCCGCCGCCAGAAATCGCCCCTGCTTATCGGCCACCGCGCCGGTGAAGGACCCTCTGACGTGGCCGAAGAGTTCGCTTTCCAGCAAATTTTCCGGCAGCGACCCGCAACTGACTTCGACAAAGGGGCCGGTGTTTCGCGGACTTTGCCGATGAATCGCCCTGGCCACCAGTGTCTTGCCTACGCCCGATTCTCCGGTGATCAAAACGCTCGTCGTTGTCGATGCCACCGATTCGATCAGGTCGAAAACCTTCTGCATCCGGCGGTCGCGACCGACGATTTCTCCATATTGATTCTGACGCTGAAGCTGCTGTTTGAGCGCGAGATTTTCCGCCTGCAGCGCCTGCTGCTTGAGGGCACGTTGAATGCTCATGCGCAATTCATCGTCGATGATCGGCTTGGTCAGGTAATCATACGCGCCGAGCTTGATCGCATCGACCGCGGAATCGATCGATCCAAAAGCGGTAATCACAATCGCCGCCGTCTGCGGAAAATGATCGTGTAAATATCGCAAAACGCCCAGACCGTCGATGCTGGGCATGTTCAGGTCGGTAATCATCAAATGAACCGGATTGCGTTCCAGCAGGACTCTGGCCTGATCGAAGGCCCCTGCCGTCAGAACACGATAGCCTTCCATTTCCAGAAATTCACTCAGCGAATCGAGAATAAATCGATCGTCGTCCAGAATCAAAATCGTCGCCGTCGTCTTTTTAGAAGCATTGTTCGGCGTTTCTCGTACATTGGGTTCAGCCAGTTTCATCGGATGGTTTCTCCTCGATACGTCACATTCGGTTCAAGCGACGCCGGAAGCTCAACTTCAAAACACGCGCCGCCCTCCGTCCGATTATCCGCGGAGATTTTTCCGCAATATTGCCCGACGATCTCCCGTGAAATCGCCAGTCCAAGCCCCGTCCCCTCACCAGGCGGTTTGGTCGTAAAAAAAGGATCAAACAGGTATTGACGATCCACCGGCAATCCCGTGCCCGTATCTTCAAAAACAATTTGAACCGTCGAATCGCCCCGCCGCGTCCGAATCGTCACAACACCCTCGCTGTGCGGATCGAGTCTTTTTTTCTCTATCACCGCGTCGATGGCATTTTTCAAAAGATTGCAAAACACCTGGTAGAGTTTCGGCCCGCCCGCGTGCGGAAGATTTTCTTCCAGCCGACATTCCATGCGCACTCCCGCCAGAGTCGCACGCGCCGAGAGGGTCCGAACCGCCTGCTCGACGAGATGATTAATGGAAATCGTTTCAATGCTCGCCTGCCCATGACGCGCAAATTGCGACAAATCCGATAAAATTTCGTTGATCTTGCCCAGTGCCTCCTGCGCGGAGGATAAATATTCCGTCACTTTTTCCGGGGCATTCGAAGAAGCCGCCGGCTCTTGCAAACGGCGCATCGCCAGTTTGATATATCGCAGCGATCCATCGAGCGGATTGTTCAGTTCGTGGGCGATCTTTGCCGCCAGCCCCGTCATGCTCTGAAA
>JAAZAW010000159.1 GCA_012514125.1 Phycisphaerae bacterium
CGCCGCCTGGCCCGCTCGGACAGGTCGCCATGGGCGTTGGCCTGGATGCGCCAGGCGATCCGCTTACGCAAGTAGTCCTTGTTGCCCGAGCGCGTCGCCTCGCCGAAGACCTCGACGTGCTTTTCCCGCAGCTGCGTGACCGTCATCCGGCCCAGCGCCGCGAGTTCCTTGGCCATGTTCATCTTCATGTTCTTCGTGCTCCTTTCATGCTTCGCCCGTGGCTATCGAGCGGGCACATGAGGGCTCGTTTTCCGCCCCGCATCAAGGCGATGTTGCCTCTGGTTCGAGAGATTTTCGACGGTGCGGGAGGGACGCGAACCTGCCGATGCTTGGGCCGCCTGGCGGAGGCGTAGCACGCCCCGGGCGAGGATGGCGGCGATCTCCTGGAGGCGCTGGTGCGGGGTCATCGTTGCCGGCTCAGCGAAGCATTCTTCCATTGCGGGCTCCTTGCAGATGCGCCCACAACGGCCTTCGCCTGGCGACCGGTTCGTTGTCTGGCTGGGTTGGTGCTCTTCGTCCTTCTCTTACTTACCCGGCGAAAGTTCGAAATGGCGGTGGGGTGCGAAGGAAACCGGCTGTTAACACGCGTCTGTTGCATGAATGCTCTGGACACAGTGCCCAAGCAGCCCTAGAATTGTCGCCATGAACGGTTCCCGTGCACTTGGCCTTAAACAGAGAATCGACCGCCTTCGCGCTCTAGCGCAAGCAGATGCGCGTCTGGACGGCGTCCTGCTGTATGGATCGTGGACGATGGGGGAGGCCGACGAGTATTCCGATATAGAAGCCTACCTCTACGTCAAGGACCATCAGCTTGAGAACTTTGACGGCCGGGCGTTTGTGGAGCAGATTGCGCCGTTGAAGTTGGGCTACATCAATATGTATGGCATCTTGGCCGTCATCTTCGATGACCTGATGCGTGGTGAATTCCATATTGTACCAGCCAGCACGGGCATCTCGGAGATCGCGACCTGGCAAGGGCTGGTTCACCTGCCCGATCCGAGTGCGGCGATCTTGCTGGATCGCAGTGGGCGACTCGCCGAAGCGACTGCTTGTCTGAGACAGCCCTGTCGTCCGGACCCCGCCAAGACCAGCCAACAGATCAGTTACGAACTGGCTAACTGGACACTGTCGTTGGCGCAGATACTGGCACGTGGGGAAGTCGCTCGCGCCCATGCGCTGATGCAGACGACCATCGCCCCGCAACAGCTTCAACTCTGTCGCCTGTTGCGCGGTACCACAGACCATTGGCTCACCCCTAGCCGGTCGCTGGAGCGTGACCTGCCCGCCGCCGACCAGACGCGATACGCAGCCACCACGGCTCGGCTGGACAAAGCCGATGTCCATCGCGCGGCGGCAGAGAGCTGGAAATGGAGTCGGCAGCTGATAGACGAGGCTGCCGCTCGATGGCGAATCGCGGTCTTCCCTGTCCTGTATGACAAGATCTCGTTATTGCTGGCAACCCAATCCACATCCGAAGGATGACAGAAGTTCGCAATCACTCAAGGTCCCGGTACGAACGGGCCTGTTAACTGGGCGAGGGCTGTTTACGAGAGAGTCAGAGAGTTCGGCCTGTTGCTCTCGGCGGCCGGGCGAGAACGTATAGGTTCACTGCCGCGACGTGGTAGAGACCGTTTGAAACAGAGAGCGCGGTCCTTAGGAGTGGGAACACCGTAACCCTTTGCGGGCATAGAGATACGAAAACGCCCGGCCATTCTCATGGTCGGGCGTTCACGTTAACTGGATCAGCCGAATTGGTTCGGCTGGATAGATCAAGCTCCTCGAGTAGGACTCGAACCTACAACCTGCCGGTTAACAGCCGGCTGCTCTACCATTGAGCTATCGAGGAATCTTTCTTCACTTAACGGAGTTCTATTATTGATCAAACCATGTCGTTTGTCAACTCTTGAAAGTAAATTTTCATGCGTTTTTTGTGCAAATGTTTGTTTCCTTTTCCTGTTAGGCTGCATCAGGTTATGGCAAGGTGAAATCCGACGCGGCTTACGCGGAAAATTCAAAAGGGGAACGCATTCACCGAATTCGTAGGGAAAATTTTTAAAAACGTCTGATAAAAAATGGATTATTTTCTTGACAAGGCCTTTTAATGAATTAAACTGTACGACATCATTGTGGGGTTTAAACTTTTTTGATTTGGGGGATTTTAAAATGGTAGAAAATTCTGTTCGTACCAAACGTGACATCATTGCCCAACTCAGTCGTGATTTTCATGTGGACACTTCTCAGGCGAGAAGAATGGTCCAGACCGTTCTCAACGGCATCGTGAGCGCCACACTCGATCATGGCCGAATTGAAATTCGCCGGTTCGGCACGTTCAAGGTGCTCCATCGCGCCGCCCGGGTTGCCAGGAATCCGCGAACCAACGAAGAACTTCGACTTCCGCCTCGTTATGTCATTACCTTTGAGCCGTCCGATCAATTGTCGGCCAAGGTTTTGAAACGTTACGGCGTTGAGGAACTTGTCGGTGCCGGCGCAGGACAAAAAGGACAATATGATTTTTCCGTTGAAGAGGTTCAGCCGGCTCAATATTCCCAGACAACGTGATATCCACTTCGTTGTCCGGCAACGATCCTGTTGTTCATATTTTCAACATGCCCGGCCGAGTCATGCGGCTTTGGGCCTAAAATGTACCAACGAAAACAGCCTGAGTTTTTTGACTCAGGCTGTTACTTTTACAGACGTTTGTCTGCTAAAAATTATGTTATCGAAACCGTCAAACTTCCGATTTGATATCGGCGGGGCGGTTATTCGACATAAGTGCCCTGCGTTTCATATTCCACATCATGGCCGCCTTCTTTAAGCAACTGATTGAGTCGAACGGCGGCAAATTCCGTATTCGAGCGAATCATATCCGCCTCGTTCGTCAATACGTCCTGATATAACGCCATCGCGCGTGCCCGATTATGCAGACGATAATCATAAACCACCGCAGCTTGGAATCTGGCGGGGTGGGGCGTCTTGGGGTTCCACTTGATCGCCAATTCATAATATCTTACGGCCTGGACATCGTCGTTGAAATATTCCTTGGAAATTTCGCCTGCATAAAAAGCGGCATCGTCAATCTTATCGCTGGTCGGATAGAGCTTGATGACCTGGACATATTTGTCCATCGCCTGTTTCAACCGGCGTTTGTTGTTGATAAACGGCAGGAACTTTCCGCCCTTGTGCAATCGTCTCGCTTCATCATAAAGCCGATCCGCCTCGACGATGCTGTCTCGCGGTGTAAGGTCCGTGTCCTGAATGTCTACGACAACCAGGTATGGATAGGCCCGCACGAGATCCAGGTCGGACAATTCCGTTGACGCCCATTTGGCCTTACGTGTATCGCCGCAGGCATTGTAATTGCGGATCATTTCTTCCAGAATGCTCTTGTACGTCGCGCGAATCTCCATAAGTTGTTCGATCATATCCGCTTCCGACAGGGTCTGAAGATCGATGCTCTGGAGAGAAGCGGATTCGGATTCATCCACATCTCCAAGACGTTTTTCACCGGATTGATCTTCCGAATAGTCGAATGTCCGGACTTTCTTAAGATCGCCAAGCTCTTTTTCCGCCCATAGTCCTTTTTCGTGCAGACCATGCTCCATGTACCAGCGACGCATGACTTCAAGAATACGTTTATAGTCCGCCCGAACCTGCTGAAGCTGAGCCACCATATCCGTTTCCGGAACCGCAGCCTGGACCTGGTCGTCCAGACTTTCCGGGGCGGCTGTTTCGACTGTCGGGGCATCGTCCGAGGAGAATTCCTTCGACTGACTGCTGCAGCCTGCCAATCCCAAACCAATCAAACCGCAAAGTCCTGTCAAAAAAAACTGACGCAACGTAAACATTTGTTTTTCCTCCAGGAAAATCTTTCCATCTTGGATTGTCGCGAGAAAGCAGTATTAATTTACTGATCTGATCTGTTTGTCAGATATTTCTATGGTCGCACACACATCCTTGGTACTTGGTCTCATTCAATACACATTATTATACCATTCCAACCTAAAAACCGATGCAAATCAAGGAAATTTGAGTCTTTTTGTCGCTTGGGGTGCGTTGAAGCATCGTCTGTTTATTATTTCGGTATTCAGGCCGGTGAAACTTGCGGAAATTGATAAAGTGATTCTAATTCCCATAAAGCGGTGTGCTCAAATATCGTTCACCGCAGGACGGAATAATCACAACGATGTTTTTTCCTTCATTTTCCGGACGCTGGGCCACTTTTTCTGACGCCGCCAAAGCTGCGCCGGAACTGATCCCGCAGAAAATCCCCTCATGTTTCGCCGCTTCCCGCGAGAAAAAATAGGCTTCATCATCCGTAATCTGAATCACTTCGTCCAGGAGTAAAAGATTCAATATCTTGGGGATAAATCCCGCGCCGATCCCCATCAGGCCATGGGGACCGGGCTTAATCGGTTGTCCTGTCAAGGTTTGGCTGATCACCGGCGATTTCGTCGGTTCGACCGCCACGACCCTGAATTCCGGTTTTCGCTGTTTAATCACCTGGGCCACCCCGGTGATGGTTCCGCCCGTACCCACGCCCGCCACAAGGATATCCGCCTGTCCCTGGGTATCGTGCCAGATTTCTTCCGCGGTCGTCGCTCGATGAATCGCGGGATTGGCGGGATTTTCAAACTGCTGTGGAATAAAAATATTCTTATCGTTCGCCGCCATAGCGTCGGCTGCCTCGATGGCGCCTGCCATACCTTTCTCCGCAGGCGTCAAAACCAGCTCCGCGCCGAGTCCCTTAAGCAACTTTCGCCGTTCCTGACTCATCGACTCCGGCATCGTCAGTGTCAATTTATATCCTTTCACCGCGCACACAAACGCCAACGCGATTCCCGTATTACCGCTGGTCGGTTCGACAATTCGTGTCTTCGGTGTCAATTGTCCGCGATTTTCAGCATCCGCAATCATCGATTCGCCAATGCGGTCTTTAACGCTCGAAAGGGGGTTGAAATATTCCAGTTTAGCCAAAATATTCGCCTTGGATTTAATAATTTTCTTAATACGAACCATTGGCGTCTTGCCGATCGTCGAAATGATGCTCTCATGGATATGTGCCATATTCTTATCCTTGTATCTATCGAACCACTTTTATTACATTATGTATATCGCATTTCAACCAATATTACCAGTTTTCTTCTGTCTTCGGCTTTCCTGACCGATGCTAATCTGACAGAATTCCCCCTTTGCCTGTCATTTTGTCATTTAAAATATAAAAGAGTCTGACAGGTAGTGTTGCATAACGCCTTATACAATAATAATATATGAAATTATCGTCTCGATTCGAGTTTGGTACACAATTTGCACCTACTCCTTGAAATGAATAATTTTCGCACCCATGAAAAATAAAGAAAGCGAGGA
>JAAZAW010000160.1 GCA_012514125.1 Phycisphaerae bacterium
GCTTTTGTTCGAACCGAACAGTTCCTGAGCCTCCGGAAGCCATCTTTTATACCGGAACCATCGTATACGGAAGCTCACCCGACCCGAAGCCCCATTCCCTGCCCTCTGCCAGAAAAGACTGAGGGGTCACATTCCATGTGCAAACCTTATTGCTTTTTATGGTGGAATTACTACAATCGAAAAGATAATTTTACCAAACTATAAGGAGCAGCCATGGTGAAGATATTAATCGCGGATAAACTGGATCAGAGCGTCGTTCAAGATCTGCAAGCCAGAGAAAACGTTGAAATTGATGTGAAAACCGGTTTATCGGAAGATGAGCTGGCGAAAATCGTCGGCCAATATGACGGGATGATTATCCGGTCGGGCGTTACGGTGACGGCGAAGGTGCTGGAACATCCGGGCCAATTGCGGGCGATTGCGCGGGCCGGGGTGGGCGTGGATAATGTCGATTTGACGGCGGCGACCAAGGCGGGGGTGCTGGTGATGAATACGCCGGACGCGAATACGATTTCGACGGCGGAGCATGCGTTTGGTATGATGCTTTCGTTGGCGCGATATATTCCTCAGGCGAATGCGGACACCAAGGCGGGGAATTGGAACCGTAGTAAATTTGTGGGCCGGCAGTTGGCGGGAAAATTTTTGGGAGTGATCGGTTTAGGGCGAGTCGGCCGGGCGGTGGCGGAACGGGCACTGGCGTTCAAGATGACGGTGTTGGCGTATGATCCGCTGTTTCCGGACGAAACGGCGCTCGATGGGAAGGTTTGCGTGGTTCGCGATCTGGATGAATTATTGACCAAGGTCGATTTCCTGACACTTCATGCACCATTGACCGATAATACCAGAAAGATGCTCGGCGCGGAGCAATTCGCGAAGATGAAACCCTCGGCCCTGGTGATTAACTGTGCCCGCGGTGAATTGATCGACGAAGAGGCGCTGGCCCAGGCGGTGAAGGACAAGAAAATCGCCGGTGCGGCGGTGGATGTTTACTCGTCAGAGCCGCCCGGAAAGATCGCGATGTTCGACGTGGAGAATATTGTCAATACCTGCCACCTCGGCGCTTCGACGAAAGAAGCACAGTTGGCGGTTTCGAAAGAAGCTGCCCAGGAGATGCTGGACTATTTGCTCAATGGAACGATCAGCGGGGCAGTGAATGTGCCGGGGTTGCCTCCGACCTTGACGGCGAAGGATCGGGCGTATGTCGATCTGGTGACTCGCATGGCGGCGTTGATGGCTCCATTGACCGGCAAGGGGATCAAGTCGGTTCATGTTGCAGCGAGTTCGACGCAATTCGATCGACAGTTGCCGCTTCTTATGCGAACGGCGTTGGTTCATTTGCTGGGTCAGTACCTTGAAACGCCGTTGAACGTGATTAACGCGGAAGTGGTGGCGGCATCGACGGGCATTCAATTTTCGCATTCGAGCAAAAGTTCCCGGACGGCTGAAGCGGAGCGGATTACCCTGGAAGTGAAGGGAAGCGGTTATTGTCACCAGATTGATGGAACGGTGACGGCTGAGGGCTTGCCGATGATTCTGGATATCGATGGTTACCGGATGCAGATGGTTCCCGAAGGTGTGATGGTGATTCAGTTCAACGACGATGAGCCGGGCGTGATCGGTATGGTGGGAACGCTTTTTGGAACTTACAAGGTCAATATCGCGGATATGACACTTTCTCGCCGCGACAATCAGGCGTTGATGGTCTTCAAGATCGATGCTCCACCGCCGGCGCAGGTGCTTGAGCAATTGCGAAACGCATGTCCGCCGATTCGGATTGTCGCACCGGTGGAACTGCCGAAAATCAGCGGCGTTCGTGTTGAATAGGGTGTTGAATATTTTGAATAGATTTGAAAAGGCTCTGTGTAATGGCAGAGCCTTTTTTTATAATGCGAAAGATGGCGGAAATGAAGAAAGTTAAGAGTTGGAAGTTGAACGTCAGGGATTCATAACAATTTCCAACTGAAAGAAACCTTTGCGATAAATAAGGGAAGGCGACGAGTATGATCTGTTCGATTCGAACCCGGATGATTCTGGCGATCGGCGTGCCGCTGCTGGTGGTCTATTTGGCGATACTGGGAATGGAATGTCATTTGGGTAAAAAAGAGGCTCTGGACCGGATGAGGGATTATTTGCGGGTATTGACCTCCGGACGGGCGTGCAATGTGGATGTGCAATTTTCGTCGGCTGCCCAGGTGGTGCGGACGACGATGGATATGCTTTCTCTTGACGGCAAGCCGACGGAAGATCAGATTGTGAATATCCTGCGCCGGAATATTTCCCGGAACGCGAGAATTTTTGGGATGTGCATGGCGTATGATGTGGGGAAATACAAGGCGGATCGAAAACTTTTTGCTCCGTATGTTTGGCGAGAACCTTCGGGGCAGGGGCTTGGAGTGACGAAAATCGAACCTGAAAGCGGCGGATATGATTATACGCAGCGGGAGTGGTTTGCCGAACCGAAACGCCTGGGAAGACCGATCTGGGGCGAGCCTTATTTTGACGATGGGGCGGGTAATGTGATGATGTGCACCTACTCGGTTCCGTTTTATCGGCAGGGGGAATTTACCGGGGTCGCAACGGCGGATGTATCGGTGGAGACCATTCGACAGGAGTTGTCGAAGATTGAAATAGGAGGGGGATATTGTGCGATCATCAGCGCTGCGGGGACGTTTATTTCGCATCCCGACGAATCTCTCGTGATGAAAGAATCACTGTTTCATCTGGCCGAGACGTATCATTATCCGGTACTGGGTGAACTGGCTCGTGCGATGATTGAAGGCAAGCAGGGGACGCAAAGAATTTACGATCACCGGACAAAGGAGCATGTCTGGGTGGCGTATGCTCCGATTCACACGACGGGATGGTCGCTGATGGCGGTGATCGCGGAAGACCAGGTGATGATGCCGGTGTATGATCGTTTGATGCGAAACGTGGGGATTCTGGTTGCGGGGCTGGTGGTTATCGGGGTGATTCTTGTTTTCATGTCGGTTCACATCACACATCCGATCGGTCGGCTCACGCGGGTGACGAAGGAACTGGCGGGCGGAAATCTGGATGTTCGAGTGGAAGGAATCCACAGCCACGATGAAATTGAACAGTTGGCGATAACGTTTAATAAAATGGTGGGAGACCTGAAAGAAAGTGTCGATGCCCGTGTGCGCGAGGAATCCGCGCGCAAGGCGGTTGAACGCGAGTTGAAGGTCGCTCGCGAGATTCAGACATCGCTACTGCCGAGAGACTTCCCGCCGTTTCCCGATCGCAAGGAATTTACACTTCACGCGATTAACGAGCCGGCGAAATTCATCGCGGGTGATTTTTTTGATTTTTTCTTTATCAATGACGAAATACTGGCAGTGGTGATGGCGGATGTTTCGGGCAAGGGTGTCCCGGCGGCGATGTTTATGGCGGTGGCGAGGACGGCGATTCGCAGTTTTACCGTTCCGGGCAAGATGCCGGCGGAAATTCTCAAACACGTCAACGACGTGATGGTTCGCGATAACGACAACATGATGTTCGTCACGGTTTTTTATGGATTTTATAATATCCGAACAGGCGAGCTTGTTTTTGCCAACGCGGGGCATAATCCGCCTTATGTGCTTCGAAGTGGCGGTGGGCTTGATACGCTTAAACCGACGGGGCCGATTTTGTCGGTGCTGGACGATGCGCAATATACCAATGACCGGACGGTGGTCCATCCGGGCGATGCGCTGGTGCTGTTTACCGACGGTGTGACCGAAGCGGAACGGAACGATGAATTATACGGTGAACCGCGATTTGAAAAACTATTGCTTTCGATCGCGCAGCATCCGGTTGGGCAAATTTGTCAAGAGGTTATTGACGCAGTTGTCGAGTACGGAGGCAGTGAGTTACGCGACGATGTGACCATTCTCGCTTTGCGGCGAACGCAAGAAAGGTTTGTCGAAAATTCATCTTGAGGCTTGCAGTTTTCGAAGATTTTCGGAAAATGAGGATAAAAGGACGCTCATGAATACACGACGATAATACACATACTGGGAGGTAGCGGAAATGGCTATTACTGGAAGTGCAACCAAGGCCCGGAAAATGAAATGGGTGCTTTATATGGTGTTGATTGCTTTTTTCTCCGGCTGGCATTTTTACGATGGGTGGTTCAATGAAAAATATTGGAACGATCCGAGTAACCTTTGGTATAACCGCGTGGTGGCGGTTGTGCTGGCGGTGTTGTTCGTGGGGTTTGTGATCGCTTTTTTCCTTATGCTTAAATCGAAAGTGGTGGTCGATGAGCAGGGGATCCGGGACGGCAAAAAGATGATCGACTGGAAGTCGATTGTTCGGATCGACGACAGCAAGGTGGAGAAAGGGCTGGTGGGAATTTATTACCTGAAAAACGACAAAGAAGCAAAATATCTATTGGATGATTACAAGATCGGCCATTTTGAAGAGATGCTCGATGAGATCAGCATTCATCGGCCCGATCTGCTCACGCCTGTGGATGACAGCGTCGATCAAGTGACGAAAAAATGATCGCAACCCAATACAATTGAGGAAAAGAATGGCGGAAATTTTAAAAGGCAAGCCGATCGCAGATCAGATGTCCGAGACGATTCGTTCGACGATGAAAGAATTCGGTAAGCAGGGGATCGGTGTTTCAATCGCGGCGGTGCAGGTTGGGCAGGACCCGGCGGCGGAATTCTATGTTCGCAATCAGCAAAAGCAGGCGAAAGACCACGGCATTGAGCATCAGCTTCATCAATTGCCTGAAACAACGACGCAGCAGGAACTGGTAAGGTTTATTCACAAACTCAACACCGATCTGTCGGTGACGGGAATTATTCTGCTCACGCCGCTGCCCAAGCCGTTGGACGCATGGGCGGCACAGATTGAAATCGACCCGAAGAAAGACGTCGAAGGAATTCATCCGGTGAATCTGGGAATGCTGGTTTATAATCAGCAACGGCTTGCGCCTTGCACGGCACTGGCGGCCGTCAAAATGGTCGAGGCGACGGGTGTCGATACGGTCGGGGTTGAGACGGTGATCGTCGGGCGAAGCGCCATTGTCGGCAAACCCGCGGCGCTGCTGCTTCTGGAGCGAAAACTTTCCGCGACGGTGACGATCTGTCATACCGGCACGAGCAAAAAAGGAAAGCTTGCGGACCATGTGGCGAACGCGGATATCGTCATCGCGGCGATGGGTGTAGCGGAAGCGATCAAAGGCGAATGGATCAAGCCCGGCGCGATCGTGATCGATGTGGGAACGAATCAGACTCAGGACGGTATTGTGGGAGATGTGGACTTTGAATCCGCTTCACAACGGGCGGGAATCATAACACCCGTGCCGGGCGGCGTCGGGACGGTAACGACCCGGA
>JAAZAW010000161.1 GCA_012514125.1 Phycisphaerae bacterium
AGGAAGACCCGCCGGGCGTGCTCGGCGGAAAAACGCGAGGACGAACTTCCGAAACCACCACGTGGATAAGGAGCGAATAATGTCTTCAATTCCGCCTTCCAACTTGAATCTCGTGTCAGGAATTGCTCAGACGAGCGTTTCTCAACGACAACGAGCCGTTGAAAAAGATTTGGAAAAAAATCAGCAAGCCCAACAGATGAAGGAACAAAGCTTCCTGTCCGATCAGCAGGAACATCAGGTCGAGGACACCCTGCATCTGGAAAATAATCGAGTTCGCAAACACGATGACGAAGAATCGCATCAACAGCGAAGACATCGCCATCGAAATTTACCGGAAGACCAGACTCAGCCGATGGAAAAAAATGAGGACGACGATTCCGAACATATCGATCTACAAGCGTAATATACTTTTGATTGAACATCGTCGCAGCATTAAAAATATTAAAAGGTCGGTCGCGGAGCTTGGCGAAGGGGCGAAACGACAACAAACTTAAATCAAAAAGCGTATAATGACGGCGTTACATGGAAGAAATTTTTCAAAATAGAAGTTATCAGGAAATCGGCTCGATGCTATTGGAGCTGATGACCTTTTTAGTTGTGGTGATTATTATAGTGGCCATTCTGGACCGGTGGAGTCTGAACAAGCCGACGCTCCCACCGGCGGATGAAACAAAGCCACAACTCGATGAAATCGTTGAATCGCGTTTTTTGAAAGATGACGATTCTTCGTCCATTCCGCTGGAAGGTGATGCCCCCCCACCCGATACAGACAGCCCGCAGAATTCAGATCCGACTTAAAAAGCATACCCGCCTAAATCAAAGCGTATTCAATTCATTCAACTTTTCCCTATTTTTTCCGATTTCTTGCGGACTTTTTTAGTTTTTTGGTGTAAACCGTGGATTTTGGAAAACCATTGTAAGGACGATTTTCGTTTTAATAGTTATTATAATACGTTATATTGCTATTTTTTTTAGTTGTTATATTTTTCACAGGAAATCGAGAAAAAAAGCTTGCAATCATTTTTCAAAGCTGCACAATAGAGATCGTTTGAAATTTTGATGGATTCGATCGACTTCCTAACAGTTCCCCTTTTTAGTGTGAAGGGTCAGGATCGGAATAATAAATCAGGAATGGAGTTGCGCGATGGCTGAGACACTTAAATCGTTTATAGACAAGCTTCAAAGCGACGGCGTTGCGGCGGGTCGGCAGGAGGCGGATAAGATTCGATCGCAGGCGGAGCACGAGGCTCAGGAGATTATTCGTCAGGCCCAGGAACAGGCGAAGACGATTGTGGCCCAAGCCCAGAGTGAGCGTGAGAGTATTTTGATGAAGACTCGCACAGAACTTGAGCTGGCTGCGCGAGATACGCTAAATCGCCTGCAGGAGACGTTGACGAAGGGACTTCGGGCGGTTTTGGCGGTGGCGGTGGACGAGAAGCTTGGCGATGAGGACTTTGTGCAAAAGGCGCTGCTGGAGATCGTAAACCAGTATGCCCAGGCTGATGCACAAGGGGCGAACACGATTACGATCAATGTTTCGGAGGATTTACGAAACAAACTAGCTCAATGGGCGATTGCGACGTTTCATAAGTCATCGGAACTTCAGGAGAAGAAGAAATTTGTCGATTTGCAGGGGACATTGAAAAAGGCGGGGTTCGAGTATCGTCTGGCAGGCGGCACGGTGGAAATGACGGTCGATTCGACGGTAGAAACACTGATGGAAATGGTCGGTCCGGAAGTTCGGGAAATTATTTCCGAAGCGGTGAAAAAATAGACAAAAAGACGTCTGGAAAAGTCGAGAAAGCAGAAGATGGATTCCCGCCTTTACAGAAATAAGACTTTAAAGAAATTCATATAAACAAACAGAAAATTACTGAATATGGCTATTGGAAATTACTTCTATATTACTGCACTGCCGAATTTAGGTGATCTGGGCGAAAAGCCTGGAATCAAACCTGCGGAAATGCTGGCATTTTTGTCGGACCGTCCGGTATTGAAGTCGACAGCTTCAGTTATTTTTCTTCAGGATGATTTATTGCAGCGAGAAGCGTTTCTGGCGGGCGAGGAAAAGGTGGTCGAGCCTGCGGTTTTGACGATGGGACAGGTCCAGAATCAGGCCCCCCTGCCGGCGGAACTGGTGGAAGTTTCGACACAGGAGCCCAGCCGATCGATTTTTGCGGATATTACCTGGGAGTTGTATTTTCGATTTGCCGTCCGAGTGGCCAGCGAGGCGGGGAGCGAGTTTCTGGCAAGATGGGTAAGGTATGAGGTTGGTCTTCGCAACGCGATGGTTGTGGAACGGTCCAAGCGGCTTGGGCTTGATCCGAGCCGATATCTGGTGGCGAAGGAACTTGGTGAAGAGGGTGTGGATTTTCGGACGGTGATTGGGGAATGGTCGTCGGCGGAGACGCCGCTGGCGGGTCATCGGGTGTTGACGCTGGCTCGGTGGCGTTGGCTTGGAGAGAATGAGGGGTGGTTTAGTTTTGAAAATGACGAATTGGCGGCTTATGCGGCCAAGCTTATACTTTTGCATCAATGGCATCGATTAATAGAGGCGGATTCGGGTGAGACAAGCAGCCTTGGGACCGCCGGCGAATCATCTGAGAATGGTGAAAGGACAACCCAGTGAACGGAAAGATAGTAGCGGTTTACGGGAACCTGGTGATTGCGGAGGCAGACGGACGGATCGTTCAGAACTCGGTTGGATATTGCGTTCGATCGGACGGCGTTCGGCTGTTGAGCGAAGTCATTCGGATTCATGGCCGAATGGCGGATTTACAGGTTTTTGAAGAGACGCGAGGATTGAAGATCGGCGATACGGTCGAGTTCCGCGAAGAAATGTTGTCGGTGGTGCTCGGACCGGGATTGCTGGGTCAGATTTATGACGGGTTGCAGAACCCCCTGCCGAATCTGGCGAAAGAGGCTGGATTCTTTTTGACGCCTGGTAAGTATATTCATGGGTTGGATACCTCGCGAAAATGGACTTTTACGCCCAGTGCCAAGGTTGGTGAAATGGTGGAATCGGGTGAGACGCTTGGAAGCGTTCCGGAAGGCATTTTCGAGCATCGGATCATGGTTCCGTTCATGTGGCAGGGAAGTTTCACGATCGAAAAGATCGCGGTCGCGGGCGAGTATACGGTGGAAGATGAGATTGCGGTGTTGGTGGACGGAGAGGGCCAGAAGCGTAGTGTGACGATGCAGCAGCACTGGCCTGTGAAGATACCGCTGAATATCGCGAAGCAGCGATTAATCCCGACGACGCCGCTGGCGACACGGGTGCGGATTATTGATTCGATGTTCCCGATTGTCAAAGGCGGGACGTATTGCATTCCGGGTCCTTTCGGCGCGGGCAAGACGGTACTCCAGCAGATCACGTCTCGAAACGCGGAAGTGGACGTGGTGATTATCGCGGCGTGCGGGGAACGGGCGGGTGAGGTTGTCGAGACGCTGCGGGAATTTCCGGAATTGATCGACCCGCGAACGGGCAAGAGTTTGATGGAACGCACGATTATTATCGCGAACACCTCGGCGATGCCGGTGGCAGCGAGGGAATCGTCGGTTTATACAGCGACGACGCTGGCGGAATATTATCGGCAGATGGGGTTGGATGTGCTTTTGTTGGCGGATTCGACATCGCGATGGGCACAGGCGATGCGTGAACTTTCGGGACGGCTGGAAGAAATTCCGGGTGAAGAGGCGTTTCCGGCGTATCTGGAAAGCCGAATCGCATCGTTTTATGAACGTGCGGGCGTGATTGAATTCAAGGATGGGCGAAGAGGATCGCTGACGATTGGGGGAACGGTGAGTCCTGCGGGCGGAAACTTTGAGGAACCTGTGACACAGGGAACACTCAAGGTTGTTGGAGCGTTTCACGGTCTTTCACGGGCGCGAAGCGACGCGCGGCGTTATCCGGCGATCGATCCGCTGGATTCGTGGAGCAAGTATGTCGGGATTATCGATCCGAAGAAATCGGCGGAGGTTCGCAAGCTGTTGGTGCGTGGGAACGAGGTCCGGCAGATGATGACGGTCGTGGGCGAGGAAGGGACATCCATCGAGGATTTCACGATCGCGTTGAAGGCTGATTTTTTTGATAATTGTTATTTGCAGCAGAACGCGTTTGACGAGGTGGACGGCGCGACGCCGGCGGAACGTCAGCGGATTGTGTTCGATAAGATTTTAGAGGTTGTGGAATTGGATTTTGGATTTACGGAAAAGACGGAGGCCCGGAAGACGATGGTTCAGATTTCGGATTTGTTCCGGAACTGGAACTATGCTCCGACGGACAGCGAGGAGTATAAGAATCTTTTGGGTCAGATCGATCAATTCATCGCCACGAAAGGTCGCCAGGTATGAGAAAGTATTTTGACGAAATAACACGAATCGCGGGTAATGTGGTGACGGTCAAAGCTGACAACGTCGGTTACGACGAATTGGCGGTGATCAGTTCCTCTCGCGGGAGTTCTCTGGCCCAGGTGATTCGTCTGGAAGGGAATCAGGTCAGTTTGCAGGTGTTCTCCGGGACGCAGGGTGTATCGACAGGCGACAAGGTTCGTTTTTTGCACAAGCCGATGCAGGTTCCGTTTACGGACGAGTTGCTGGGACGGATTTTTGACGGGTCCGGTCGGCCCAGGGACGGCAGAGGCGAGGTTCAGGGCGAACAAGTGGATATTGGGTCCCCCGCCGTTAATCCGGTCATGCGTGAGATGCCCAATAAGATGGTTGAAACGGGCATTCCGATGATCGATGTGTTTAACTCGCTGGTGGAGTCTCAGAAGATTCCGATTTTTTCGGTGGCAGGCGAGCCTTATAACGATCTGCTGGCGCGAATCGGTCTTCAGGCCAAGGCGGACATTATTATTCTTGGCGGGATGGGACTTCGGCACGACGATTATCTGAAATTCCGCAAGACGTTTGAGGACGGGGGCGTGCTGGGTCGAACGATCATGTTTATCAACACGGCGGCGGACCCGGTGGTCGAGGCATTGCTGGTGCCGGACCTTTGCCTGGCGGCGGGCGAGCAATTCGCGTTGCAGGGCAAGAAGGTGCTGGTGCTGTTGACGGATATGACGGCGTTTGCCGACGCGCTCAAAGAAATTTCGATTATTCTGGAACAGATTCCATCGAACCGCGGTTATCCGGGCGATTTGTATACGCAGATGGCGAAGCGATATGAGAAGGCGGTGGATTTCGATGGAGCGGGGTCGATGACGTTGTTGACGTGCGTGACGATGCCGGGTGACGATGTGACGCATCCGGTGCCGGACAATACGGGGTACATTACTGAAGGACAGTTTTATCTGCGGCATGGGCGTATCGAGCCGTTCGGGTCGCTTTCGCGATTGAAGCAGCAGGTGAATGGTAAGACGCGGGACGATCACCGGGCGATTATGGATGCGTGTATTCAGCTTTACGCGCTTTGCCGGGAGACCCGCGAGAAACGCGACATGGGTTTTGAGATGTCGGAGTGGGACCGCAAGTTGCTGAAATATGGACAGGCGTTTGAATCGAAGATTATGGATTTGTCGGTGAATATTCCGTTGTTTTCGGCGTTGGATCGATGCTGGGAGATTCTGGCGGAATGTTTTGAGCCGGCGGAGACGGGAATTCGACGGACGATTATTGAAAAGCACTGGCCCGCTCAAAAAGTCGGCAGTTAGAAGTTAGAAGTTGGAAGTTATTTCAGATGGCGACGAAGATTAAATTGACACGACCCGAGCTTAAACGATATCGCGACGCGATGCATCGTTATACTCGATTTTTGCCGATGCTCAAGCTCAAGCAGCAACAGCTTCAGGTGACGATTCGCGATGTCGAACACCAGCGACGTGCCGTCGAAGAAGAGGTTCGCAAGGCGACGCGTGTCATCGAACAATACAGCGGATTGTTTGGCGATTTGGCGGGTGTGAACGTCAAGAGTCTGGCGGAGCCTGAAGAGGTATTGACCTCGACGACGAATATCGCGGGCGTGGCGTTGCCGGTGTTTGAGGATGTGACGTTCGGGGCAGTGAGTTATAGTTTGTTTGGAACGCCCGCGTGGGTGGACCGGGCGGTGGCGGACTTGCAGGAGATTAATCGACACGAAGCCCATCGGAATGTTTTGCAGAAACAATATGAATTGCTCAGCGCCGAACTTGTGCGGATTATTCAGAGAGTGAATTTGTTTGAAAAGATCAAAATTCCCGAAGCGAAAAATGCGATTCGGGTGATTCGGATCAAACTCGGGGATGAGATGGCCTCGGCTGTGGGACGGGCGAAGATCGCCAAGACGAAACTTGCGAATGCGACGTCCGGTGACGCGGTCGATCTGTCGCCGATGGTTGACCACGAGGAGGAGGCGAGGGAATCATGATCGTCAAGATGTCGAAAGTTTTTATTGCCGCACGGAGTCAGGATCGCGAGAAGTTGCTTGAAGCTCTTCGGACAATCGGCGTGGTACATGTGACCCCGGTGGACCCGACGGTCGCGGTGGCGGACGAGAAGAGTCTTTCGCAGATTCGAAATATTCAGCGGGCGATCCAGGTTTTGCAGAATGTGGAACCAGCGGGAACGGGACCGGACATTTCGGCGATTGACGCGGCTCATGAGGTGCTGGAAATTCAGCAACGGACCCATGAGCGTCAGAGTCGGCTGACGGGATTGTATCGTCAGCTTGATGAGGTTTTGCGAAACTGGGGCGAGATCGATCTTAAGAGTTTCGACGGCCTGCGTGATGCAGGAATCGAAGTTGAGTTTTATTCGGTGCCGGCGGAATTGATCCATGAAATTCAGGCGGAAATGGTTGAGCCGATTCGGGAGCTTCCGGGCAGGAATCAACTGGTGGCGGTGATCGATCGAACGGGCAAGCCGACACTTCCGAAAGAGGCGAAGGTGTATGCCCTGCCGGCCAACGATCCGGCGATGCTTCGGGAAGAGGCGGCGGAAATCGATGCTCGAATGAAGCAGGATTTGGATCGGCTGGCGAGTTTGCGAATATTACTGCCGAAGATCAAAACCGCCCTTGTGGAACTTGAGCAGAAAGCGGAATATGAAATTGCCCTTCGCAGCGCGATGGGCGACGAAGATTTATATGCAATACAGGGATGGATTCCGACAAAAGATCGGGATCGTCTGCCGACGGAACTGGCTCGGGCCGGTATCGACGCGGCGGTAGAGACGATTGCACCGGCGGAAGATGAAGTTCCGCCTACCTTGATTTCCTCGCCGCGATGGGCCAGGCCGATCAAGGGATTGTTCGACGTTCTGGGAACGGTGTCGGGATATCGGGAATTTGATGTGTCGGTTCCGTTCATGATCGCCCTGCCGATTTTTTCGGCGATGCTGATCGGGGACGGTGGGTATGGGTTTATCCTGCTGTTGGGATTGACACTGTTTTATAAGAAGGTGTCGAGAATCCTTGGTCCGAATTTTACGAAGCTGATGATTGTGATCTCGGCGGCGACGCTGGTTTGGGGTACGCTGACGGGAAGCTTTTTCGGATTTACACTACTAACGCCGGTGATCCCGGTGGATACGACGGATCGGTCGCGATATTTACTGATGGAGATCAGTTTTGTTCTCGGCGCGGTGCATTTGTGCTTTGCTCATTTCTGGCAAGCGGCGAGGATGTTCCCGAGCCTGCAATTTTTGAGCCAGGTGGGATGGGGATTGATCATCGCTGGCATGCTGGGCGTGGTTCGGATGTTTGTATTGAATACGCCAATGGGCTGGGAGACGCCGTGGCCTTATCTGATCCTTGTCGGATCGGGAATGGCGATTTTGTTTCATTCGCCAAGCAAGAACATTTTCAAGATGGTCGGGCTGGGTGTGGCGAATTTTCCGTTTTCGGTTCTTTCGACGTTTTCGGATATTATCAGTTATGTGCGTCTGATGGCGGTTGGATTGGCAGGATCGGTTCTGGCGGTATCGTTTAACGATCTAGGTCTGGGGCTTGGATCGTGGTTTTTGATCATTCCGGTGATTGTCATCGGACACGCCTTGAATTTGTTTCTGGCGTTGATCGCCCTTTTTGCTCATGGCGTTCGATTGAATATGCTCGAGTTCAGCAACAACCTCGGTATGCAGTGGACCGGGTACAGTTATAAACCTTTTTCCAAACAAGTGATACAGGAGTAGTAACATGTCTTTAACAACCGCATTGATGAGTAATATTTTGGCCGTGGTCACGCCTGATGTATTGGGCGGTTTTCCGAATTTCTTCGGACAAATGGGCGGCGTGCTGGCATTGGGTCTGGCGGCGCTGGGCAGCGCGGTCGGGATCGGCATGGCCGGTCAGGCGGCGGCAGGCGCATGGGCCAAGGAAGCCAGGACGGGCAAAACGCTGAGCTTTACGTACATTATTTTGCTGGGTATGCCCATCAGCCAGACGCTCTACGCGATGATCGTGATGAACAACATCGCATCGGTACTCAAGAATCCGGAGGTCGTAGCGGCGAATATGGGGCTGCTATTCGGAATTGGCTTGGCGACGGGGTTGGGCGAAATGTTCTCGGCGTGGTTCCAGGGCATGGTCGGCGCGGCGGGCATTCGCGCTCTGAGTGAAGGCGAGGGCAAAGGTTTTGCGTTTATCGTCATTGCGATGGGTATTATCGAGACCGTCGGTATCTTTGCGATGGTGTTCATGCTGGGCATGATCCCCGCAGCGAACTAGCCTGGCAACAAGCGATTCATTTTTCATGATCACCGCAAAGGCACGATAATCCTATCGTGCCTTTGCTTATTTATAAACGTGTGTAAAAAGCCTTTTCAAAATGTTTTTGATTTGATCGTGTCGTAGTTTTGGACCCTGAGGAAAGCCGAAGGGGCAGGTTTTCCTATTTGCCCGCTTTGAGTTCTTTCACCGCGTCGATCACAGCATCGGCCAGATACTTAAGCTGATCGTCGGTGAAATCGTACAACGGCAGATGCGTAAACCGATGGTTGAACGCTTCTTCCGCCACTGGGCAGGTGGCCTGAATCGCGTCGGTATCGTAGCCGAGCTGACGCAGTACGCTAAACTTGTAGAGCGGTGCGAAATGCGGAATCTGGACCACGCCGCGATCCTGAAGTTTTTTCTTTAAAGCCTGCACGTCCGCGCCGACTTTTTGCGGATCGATCTGCAACAGATACAGGTGATAGGTGCTCTTGATATTTTCATCGTCGAGCATCGGCGTGATGATACCGTCCACCTGACTCAATCGCCCATTGAGATATTCAGCCGCTTTTTTGCGTTTTGCGATGATTGTTTCAAGCCGATCCATCTGGGCCAGCAGACACAATGCCTGAACTTCCGTCGAGGAATGATTGCCCGGAACAAAAAGACCTTGTTTGCCTTTAACGGCGACCACATCGTAAAGCCAGTTTTGAATCTGTTTGCTTGGGTCAAGCCCCAGAAATCGGCTCTTGCCGAATTCTTCGCCAAAGTCCAGATTGGTGCAAAGAATTCCACCTTCGCCCAGCGAGGTGATATTCTTTACCTCATGAAAACTAAAGGCGCCGAAGTGTCCAATCGTGCCGATCATCCTGCCTTTGTACGATCCGCCGAAAGCGTGCGCGCCGTCTTCGATCACCGTAATGTCATGTTCTTTCGCCAGCTTCATGATGGGGTCCAGGTCCACCGGATATCCCCCGATGTGTACCGGCATGATCACCTTCGTCTTCGGCGTGATTTTCCGGGCGACATCCTTCGGATCCATATTCAATGTTTGCGGGTCCACATCCGCCAGCACAACCTTCGCCCCAACCGACAGCGGATACGCGATGGTCGCGATAAACGTAATCGCCGGCACAATCACCTCATCGCCCGCCTTAAGCCCCGCATATTGATGGGCAATCTCAAAACCCGCGGTGCAGTTGGTCAGAAAAGTTGCGTATTTCGCTCCCAGGAACTTGGCTGCCTTGGCTTCAAGCTGTTGAACTTGATTGCCCAGCGAGAGTTTTCCCGCCGGCTTGCCGACCTTCACCAGTTGGGCGATTTCCGCTTCCACTTTCTCCACTTGTGCGTCATATTCTTTTTCCTTGCCTCCCGCAGGTGCCATCAAAAATTTCACCAGCCCTATGATTTCATCCTGCCGAATGATCTCGCCGATCGCCGCCCAAGACACCTTCGCTTCGCCGCTATTATACCGAAAATCCGAAACTGTTTTTTTCTCGCTCATGATCTGATTCCTTTAAACATATAAAAAAAATTAAACCTTTTTAACGGGTAATTTTTAATCACATTCCCCAATCAACAATTATGATTTCAACAAATCTGGGATCACGATTCGTTCGCCGCCTTGTCGAGCGGATTTGGCGGCATAAATCCCAGGCAGGGTCATCCTGATCGCCATCGACAAATCCAAAAGAGGCGATTTGCCATCTTTAATGGCCTGGACAAAATCGTTAACCATGATAAATTCACTGGTCCCATGCCCGCCGGCCAGTGCTTCAGGCGGCAAACCCTGGTGAATCGGCGAAACAGGTATATCAGTCATCTGATTCTGAACGTTTTGGCTCTTCACATAAAGTTTAAGGTTCGTTTCCCCGTGATAACGATCGGTCTCCATGGAGCCGCGAGTGCCGTACAAACAATAAAAATGATGAGGCGGTTCCCGGACAATCTTGAAAGACGTCAATTCTCGAATCACCCGACCGGCCGCCGTTTGAAACACAGCGGATTGAATCTGGAGTGTTCCAGGTTCCAGATCGTCACGGTTCGTTGACTCCATACAGGAAACAGAAACAATTCGATCCTCCATGATCATCAGAAAAGGACCCAGTTCATGGGTTGAATACTGAATCGGATCAAAGTGGGCTCGCCAGCTTGGAATATTTTCCATACCACCGCCCAGACCATCATCCCGGTTCAACATAATTTGTCGGCAGTCGTGAATGTACTCTCCTTCCGCCAGAATCACATTACCGATCTGGCCTTCCTGAACCCGCCGGTGCATTTCCTGAATAATTGGAAAATAACAGACATTTTCCGCAGCCATGTATATCAGTCCGCTCGCCTTCACCTTTTTAACCAGAACTTCAGCCTCTTCGACGCTCACCACCGCCGGGATTTCGCACAGCACATGGTTCCCCGCTTCCATCGCCTTGATCGTACACTCGAAATGTGTTGAAGGCGGAGTGACAATAATCACCGCATCCATCTCCTGCTGACAGAACCGATCATAATCGTCATAAGGTTCCACCTGAACCATTCCCGCCACTTCCCGTGCCCGGTCGATATTTCGATCGCACACCGCAACCAGCCGGCAATCCGGACGCGATGAAACTAATTTGGCAAATCCGCTGCCTCGCCTTAATCCAGCTACACCTATTCGTAATTTCTTCATCGTTAATCTTTCTCGCTTGTTTAAAAAATCAATGGCTCAGGTTTAAACTCCACCTCTTTGTAAACGCCGTCCGCCTTGGCTTCAATTTTTTCAATCCTCGCCGTCAGATTCTTCACGATATCGTCCACAATTTCTTTGCCCATCGTCGGGTCAGCTTTTTCCGGATGGCCCATCACGCCCACTTTGATCTCGCTTCGCTGACTCATCCTCGGCACGACCAGCGGATCGTCTACAATTTTCTGGGCATGCTGATAATTGTCCGGATGCGCAATCTGCTGACTCAAATAAGGCTCTTTGTCGAGTTCCATTTCGTCCATCCGAACCAGCTCCGGTTCCAGCGCCATGATAAGCGATGTCTCAAGCCATCCCGCGTGCCAGTCGGGATTTTCCTTATTGATCGCCTTGCTCCATCCGATCCCCGGTGAATTCATACTCCACACCGGAATAATCGTCACCAGCACATTCTTGAACGCCGGATTGTTGCGAAGCAGAATTTTAACCGAATCGTTAAGGGCATGCGTGTTTTCACTGCCGCCATGACCCAGAAGAAGGTAAAAATTGCGAAATCCTTGTGCCGCCAGCGACATAAGCGTATCGCTGATCACCAGCGACATCACCGCCGGCGAAATATTGATCGTTCCCGGAAGCCCGCCGCCGGAAAACAACTGCAAGATCGTCGGCCCGACCAGCGTATCCGCCCGCTGGCCTGCCAAACGGGCAATTTTGCCCGCAATCAGAGCATCGGTGTTAAGCGGCAGGTGATAGCCATGCTGCTCGATTACGCCTACCGGTACAATGATCGACTGCTTTCGTTCCAGATACTTGCGAACCGTCTTGACGGTCATCTGTTCCATTACCGGAAAGAACTTATCCTGTTGACTACTCATTGTTCGTTTTCCTTTGTATAAAATTGATACTGAAGTTATTCACCTACTCGCACAACGCGGCGTTCCCGCATCGCTCGTTCGATTGCCTCGACCACCTGCATCGAATGGCGTCCTTCCGCTAACGGCACAGGCGGCTCGCTGTCGTTCAAAATGCACTCACTAAACAGATCGATCATCTGCCCATAAAGCCCGATCCCTTCAAAATGGTATTCATCTCTCGCCGCCTCGTTGTTTCTCACCTGATGGGCGTCGTATCCTGTTTCCTGAGGTTGAATAATGCTGAACATCTTGCCTGTCGGGTCCTGCCCGATGGTTCCGTGCGCCAGAATCGATCCTTTCGTACCGTGAAGCTCCAGAACGTTCTGAGCAGCGGCGTCAGGCAGATTGAAATAATTATCGATCACGCCATGCGCCCCGTTTTCAAATCGCACGAGAATGGTTGAAGTATCTTCAACTTTGGTTGGATATTGATGCACCAGCAAATCCTGAAATCCCGTCACTTCCACTGCCCGCGTGTCCATGATCCATTCGAGCAGGTCCAGACAGTGCGTGCCCATATCGACAAACGCGCCGCCCTTACTGATTTTCGCATCCTGCCGCCACGCGCCCGGAATCGGCGGATACCAGCAGGTCAACTCCGCCCTGCCCATAACCATCTGTCCAAGCTTTCCCGATTGAACCAGTTCACGGGCTTTTTTGTTGTACACATTGTTTCGCATGCAAAATCCAAGCATGAATTTCACATTCGCCTTTGTGACTGCGTTCGTCATTGCGTCCGCTTCCACCAGCGAAATCGCCATCGGCTTTTCACACAAAATATGTTTTCCCGCACAGGCCGACATCATTGTCTGCTCCGCGTGTTTGTTCGAAGGCGTCGCAATATAAACCGCGTCGATATCCTTCGCCAGAATTTCTTTTTCTTGCGTACACCAGTGCGGAATGCCAAACTTCTCCGCCACCTCCCTGGCACGTTGTTCGGAGATATCCATCACGGAAACCAGTTCCGCCTTGGACGCCATCTTCGTAAATTCCGGAATCGTCCGTCGAGCGGCGATCCCGCCGCATCCAATTACGCCCCATCGAATTTTCTTCACCATAAAATCTCCTTTGCGAAAACACCGCCTTCTGTCGGGTGGCCCTGCCCACCATCTTCTCTGGCCTTTTAAACTTCCACAAATTCCGGAACCGTTCGTTGTGGAATTTCAAAGACCTTGTCCAGAACCATCACCGCTGCGCCCAAAGCACCCGCCTCTTCTCCCAGGGTCGATACCCCGATTTTCAGGTCTCGCGTCGCCACCGCCAATGCCTGACGTTGAATGACACGTTTGACCGTTTCGAGCATCAACTCCGACACCAGGCCGAGCTTCGAATCAAAAATCACCATCTCCGGATTGAACAGATTGATTGCCCCTGCCACCGCCACCCCCAGATATTCCGCAGCCTTGTCCAATATCCCCAACGCCAGTTTATCCCCTTGCCGGGCAGCTTCAAAAACATGCTCCGCCGTCACGCGATCCGCCTCGCCGCCCGCGAGTTCCAGAATTCGCGACACCGCGCCTTCTTTCATCGCCCGAACCGCCTGGCTCGCCAATGCCGGCAAAGATGCCTGTGTTTCCAGACACCCGTAACTTCCGCAATTGCACACAGGCCCGTTCTCAAGCACGCGCACATGTCCCAACTCGCCCGCGCTTTCGGTAAAACCGCGATAAAGTTCCTTGCCATTCATCAACCCGCATCCGATGCCTGAACCAACTTCCACAAACATCAGATTTTTCGCTTCCTTACCGACTCCAAACCGTTTCTCGCAAAGTGTTTTGGTTCGAGTGTTGGCTTCGATCATCACCGGCACGCCAAACGCATCTTCCAGGATCGACCGAAGCGGCACATCTCGCCAATCGGAAATTGTGGATGAAAAAACCGAAATCCCTTTCCTGATGTCGATGACTCCGGGGTCCGCCACGCCGATTCCGATAAGCTTGGATTGATTTTGGTTTGTTTGTTTGATAATGTCACAAATCACTTCCTGAATGGCGTTGAGAATTCTTTTGCGATTTACAACCTGAGGAAGTTTTTTTTGACTTTGACTCACCACCCGCGAAGTCAGGTCCACCGCCAAACCTATGACGCGATTGACATCGAACTCCACACCGATGACAAACCCGCTTGCAGAACCCAGACGCAGAAGTATTTGTTTACGCCCCCGTACAGATTCCCCTGAGCCTGCTTCTTCGAGCAAACCTTCCTCCAGCAGGTCTTTGACCACTTTACTGATGCTGGCCAGTCGAATTCCTGTCACTTTACGTAACTGAATTCGTGAAATAGCGTGATATTGACGAACAGCGGTCAGTACCAACGCTCGGTAATATCGCCCGGTCAAGGTTTGCTGATTTTCTTCTTCCAGAAGCATGGCTTTTTATTATTTCCCATAACGTATTTATTTTGAACATCTGATAATTCAAGCTACGATATGCAATATACTTTTAAAACCTATTAAATGCAACAAAATACCTATATTATCTTCTGATAACCCGACGGCTTGGCCGATATGATTATTTACATATACGCAAATTATTAAACCCTTTCTATAGTAAATACGAGAAAAGGATTTATAATTTGATCTTTTTGATGAGAATGACAATACTGCTTGATGGGCAAACTATACTCAGTGTTCGATGTTTTGATATCTCCAAGAGTTGTGTCAAAAAACTAACTACGTGGGTCTTGTAACAGGGTTTTCTCCCCATCTGTAGTACTAACGATGTAAAAGATGAATTGAAACGTCATGACCCGGGTTAAATTATATTAATAAACACCCCCCTATTCGCTTCGACAAA
>JAAZAW010000162.1 GCA_012514125.1 Phycisphaerae bacterium
AGATGGATTAAAACAGAAAAGTTTCAATCCCTTATTCGTCAGGGGGTAGATGTATCACGAGGTACGCCATGTTCTGTTCCCATCGCGTAGACTTGTTTCAATCCCTTATTCGTCAGGGGGTAGATGTATCCGCGTCTCTCGTAACGTTAGTGGAAACAAGCGGTTACAAAGGCAAATTTTGTTGTCCTCCTTTCCGTTCTTCATCAAGGGGCTCCTTCTGAATGTAACTTCGGAACAAATTCGCCATAAACCAATAGGGGAACAGTTTTTACAAATATTTTGTTATCTATGGCCTTTGGCTGGCGACTTTTTCATACGATAAACACTTTTTCCTGATTTGTCAATTGAGCATCTCCGAAAAGATTGGTTTGATCCAGGCAACGCTGACAAATATGGTAAATACGAATGGAATCTTCTTCGGGATCGATAATTTTATTGAGTCGCTGGATCAATTCATCCAATAGTGCCTGATCCAGATCGGCCTCAAATACACTGTATTGAACCCGATAGCCGTAATCCAGAAGAACCTTGGCCACTTTGAGTCTGCGTTTATCATTCGTACAATCATAGCCAATGACCAGAAACATCTTCGGTTCCTCCTATAAACAGAGTCGATAATGCTCGAACTTCTGATTGTTTCGAATGGCGGTTTCCATGGCCTGTGCCTGATGATACAGTAACTCTCGAGGGGAGAGTGGGGGATGTTTTTCGAGCAGTCGCTGGGGGGTATCCATAAAGGTTTCCCATTGAGTCATGAGGGTCCGTTTGGCCCGATCGGAGAGCAATACGGCATTCATTGGACCGGAACTGAAATCAGAGACCTGGAGCATTTTTTTATTGAACATCAGCATGACGAATCGGTCGGCGATGGGTTGACGAAATTGTTCGACGAAGTCCAAAGCCAGGGCCGGGGCATTGCGATTGGGTTTGTGCATGAATCCCAGGAAGATATCAAATTGCGTGGTCTGCAAGACACAGCAGCAATGTTCGGTAAGTATGACATAGGTGTAGGAAAGAACCGCATTGACCGGATCGGTCGGGGGACGTCGCACTCGGCCGGAAAAGTTCATGCCGAGGTCTGCGAAGATGCCGACCATGGCGGAAAAATATTCGCGGGCGATGATGCCCTCGATTCCACGTAGAGAATCGAAGGTCGGTTGTTCGTCGATTTGCGAAGCATATTCAAGAATTTGTTGCGCATGAATGCGAATATCTTTTTGCGGATGATTATAGAGGTAACGTCTGATAACGTTACAGGCATTAACAGCTCGGGCGGCGACCATATCGCGGCAAAAGTCGAGGGCATAGTTTGGGTCGGCCGCAAGGAGATACTGTTTCTGACGTAACGAGACATGCGGTGTATCGGGTGGACAAACCACCCCCCGAAGTCGCCCGGTCAGCGAAGTCATGACCAACGGAATACGACGGTCCAATAAAATCGACATGGCCTGTGTGGTAACCTGCACACGCCCGACTATGACGATTCGTGTAAGTCGGCAAATGGGTACGGCCAAGAGTTCCTGATCATCTTTGGTGATAATCAGGCGCCGTCCCTTGCAGCCGACTTTGGATCCCTGTTCCTTTATATAGAGTGTTTGCATAATGCCTCCCGAACAGATTGTCAGCTATATTTATATACGGCTGATCAAGACGGGCAGATTATTTTGCCCGCCCCCTGAAACCTATGAAGTTGTCAAAGAGCGTTTGACCGGTCAGGACCTGATCAGGTCAAGCCGAAGTTTGGCCCACCCCATGGGCATCGTGCCCGCAGAAAGGGTACGGGTTGTCCCCCAGGGTAAAGGCCGGCCGTTTCTATTTCGGCGAGTTTTGGGATTTCGATAAAGATCAAGGGTGTGACACTCGACATGGCAGAATCGTCCGATACGGATGGGACACTCATTCGGGGCATATTTGACCTTGTTGAGCAGTGCTAAGCTGTAGGGTTCTGCATCGTGGTGGCTGGCGTAAAACTCCCTGTGCTCGGCTTCCATTTTCGGCAGGTAAAATTCCCTGCACGCACGGAGAATGTCCTCGTCGCTGAGTGATCGACTCACAGCATCGACAGGGTTTCCTCGCCGATCCACGCCTTTTTTTCCGATGAGGTCGTCGTTGATTTCCAGAATTCCTTCGGCTGTGATCTCTTCATCATCGAGAAAAGAAAAACACTGCTCATAGAACATCTTGATTCCGCCGGGGTCCGGCATTCCTGCCTTGGTATTGGGCTTATAGATTTTCGTTTGATCGATGAAAGTCGCATTATCGGGCAAAGGAGCGTCGGTAATACGAAGCATTTTGAACGGGTCCTGTTTCGGGTCATTATAACCGAACAGTTTTTTTTCGATCCAGATTCCTTTGTCGCGATCGCCTTCGATGTTGTTGGGTTTGGCGAGCGAAGAAACCACCGCGGTTCGAATGGCTCCTTTGAGGGATGAACCCGGCAGGTAAGGCAGACGATCCAAACCGTTCCGTGGAAACAACTCGACCTGAAGCTGATTGTTCATGCTGGCGAAACTACTGCGGTAGGCCGCTACGAACTCATCACTGATGGTTGTTTGGAAGAGCTGATATTTTTCCGGATCGATATGTTGTGTGATAAATTTCCGCAGATAGACCGGTGTCGCTTGTTTGATCGCATCATCGAACTGGGTTCTGAGCGGGGGGGTGAGGTTTTCGAGAAACCTGGCGGTATCCAGATGGTAAAACCAGAAATAGTCGTCTTTTTTCTTGACCATGTATTCGAGCGGATCGACCTGTCGGCCTGCGCCGATATGCACCGGCGAGAGAATAGTAAGGGTCATTTTATAACGTTTCATAAGACCTCCTTGAGATCACATTGAACGGCCAGGGTTGGCGCGAGTCCGTACTGAAGGGCCTGGGGGTAGGTATCGCTGATGTGGCTGACCATTTGCCCCATATAGGCCGGAGAAGAATCAGTTTTGAAAATCGAGCCGGGTTCAAGAAACGTCAGAGGTTTTTTGAATGGGTTTTCGCCCAGGGCCCAGTCGCCGCCGAACTTGCCGTTTTTGGTTTTGATCTGCCAGAATCCCTGGGTCGGGTCGGTCTTCCTCGGGCAGCACGTCCCCAGCAGGATGATCGCATTGGGGGTCTTGGCCTGTGGCATCGACCAGGGTTCGACGCTCAGGACCTTGACGTATCCTTTGCCGCGACTTTTACTCTTACCGTATCCGCCGGTCAGGGCCTGGGAAAATCGCGAATGGATTTGATCGGCATCCCAAAGATCAGATAACACCAGCAGTTGGAACACGGGCGGATCGATCGAGGATGGAAAAGATTCTTCGGAAAAATACAGTCCATTTTCTTCGGGCACGGTGCCGGTGAGTCGATCGATAACATTATGAGAAACGTTGGCTGAGGATAACAGATTCGCTTTACCGCAGCCGATGTCAAGGAATCGACAGATCAATTCAAAACGACTCATATCGTCCACAACTTCGCTGAGCATCGCTTCGGGGATGAACCGCAGCTTTTGCAGCCATTTGAGGACGTCAAAAACTTCGAAGGTGGTCAGATCGCGGGCAGCGATATTTTTATCCAGTGGACAGAAGGGTAACTTCTTTTTTACCGTGTCTCTGGGCATTTCCGAGAGTATTTTGGAGATATTCTTTTGCTGATCTTGAGTCAGCCCCGGCAGTAACGGGGCAGGCCAGAAATGTTCAGGAAACACTCCACTGAGAATCAGGGGTGGTGTTGCCTGTGTATAGCTTTTCAAAAAAGATTCCAGCGCCTGTTCGCCCTCGTGATAGCGGATGGCCCAGCACAGATGTCCGAACAGTGTGTCCGGCTGCAAGGGCGTTTGTAACGCCGAGCAGACTTGCAGTTTTAGTTTATAGCTTTGCATGGAGCCTCCCTTATGCCTGGGGCATTTGAAGCGCGTTTCCATTTTCGTCTTTGAGGTCTTCAAATCGGATCCGTCCGCATCCTCGACTTCCCGATCCGCCGAGAAAATCATTTTGGACCAGCGCAAGGGCCTTGAGGACTACCTCGGTAAAGTATCTTTCATCCAACGCACCATTATCTTCCGTATCGATGATCTTGTAAGCAATATTCAGATCAAATGTCACTCCCGGAACTACACGCTCAAGGGGGCGGGGATTAGCTTCGGAGGTAATGCGATCGATGGAATTTTCGTGTTTGATTTCGGTGAGTTCCTGTCCTTCCATAAATTGTCTGCGGGATTCCTCGCTCAAAAAGCAGTCGCGAACTACCAGTCGTGTCGGACCGGATTTTACCTTCCCTGCCATTCCCCCGAAGACCCGCGTAATGGGACAATCGGGTTGTTCGCTGGTGTAGGGCTTCCCGTCGGCACTCAGCAGACCAAGCTTCCATTCCATCAGGGAACGCATTTTGCCTTTGAGCGATGAGCCGGGGATATAAGGCGAATTATCCGCAGGGTTTTTGATGATCGGATTGTCAACTCCGCCAATTTCCATTAATTCCGCCGAGCCGCCGATATGCAACCCGGTAACGACTTTGATTTTTCCCGTAATCTGTTTTGTGCTCTTGAGTTTCCAGTTCATTTTTTCACCAATCCCTTTCCATAGGCAAAACCCAACATGGCTTCGAAATATAGAACGAATGCTTCAAAGTCCCGCTGATCTTTGACGCGATCCACATTTTCTGAAATAAAGGTGGAAAATTCAGATGTAATCTTGCTGGTTCCGCTGGCATAGGCGGCTTTGCTGCGAAGCATGCGAAACAGCGGTTCAATCTGTGTCCAGGGGCGACCTTGCTGAAGTCGCAGAGACAGATTTTTGATTTCGCCGAAAAAGCGTCGGATCTGCGCGGAATTAATTTTTTGGTGCAACTGATCTGCCTGCTTTTCCGCATCTACATTCAGTAAAGTCGGATTAAGTTGTGTTTTTTCCGCATCCAGATAGAATTTCACCGGAACCGAGGGCGTCGCGGGTGGTTGCAGCGAAGGGCTTCTCCCTCCACGGAACGGTTGCTGCCTGTGATTATTCTGATACATCTGAGCCATCTGAGCCTCCTTTCCTGTTTAAATATAGGCAATACGTGGCGGATACTTTTAATCGTTTGATTTCATCTTTATGCTCCATGCCCAGACGAGTCATTTCCTTGATCCGTTTAAGACCCGGAGGGGCATCTTGTCCCGGCGTTGTAACATTACGAGCAATATCATACGCCAGGTGTGAACGCCAGATCATGTTTTTCATGTTTGTTTCATCCGAAGCCATCTTGTAATAATTCAGCAAACGATAGACAAATCCACGATTAATTTTGATGCCTTGTGTTCCGGATTCCGTTAAGGCATCGTTCAGAAACAACCCGTCATCGAGTGCCTGAGCATAATGATCCCATGTGAGAGTTTCATTGAAGATGGTAATCCGATTTCTACCGGCATCTTTGGCGGACTCAAGCATCCCGTCGGCCTGGATCACCGCACGGGCCAAAGGAACTTTCGGATGGATGACCGCCACCGCTGCGGAAATGGTCACATGAGGATTATTGCACGTATAACTTCTAAAGGACTCATTAAGAAACTTCGCGAACTCTACGACAGTTGTCCATGGACCGGCCAGCAGTAAATCATCACCGCCGGCATAAACACAGTAGATATTTTTGAAGTGATCATATCCTGCGGGTGGCGAGACCATTTGCCCCGGTAGAAATCCCTTGAACAAAAAGTCGATTTGACGAGAGAGCATGGCCATTCTCCCCAAAGAATTATTTTGGCCAAGCCCCTGGCCGAAAATTAACCCCAATCGGTCCATATCCGCTTTAAGAACACCAAGCATGGGATATCCTTTCGACAACCATGCCAAATCCTCAAAGGACCGTATCTGGCCTTTGTCGTCACGAGGTACATATGTAGCCAGATACTGTCCCTTAAATACTTCGGATAATGGTTTACTGATCTGACCCGGGACCAGTTCGGAATAACTCATCAGGCCCTGACGTCTGGACGGTAATGTATCGGAAAGATTAATCCCCGAATAGTTCAAAGGCCAAGCCAATGAAGTGGCTTCGAATTTTACATCAAGAATTCCTTGAGGGACATTTCCCTCTTTCCCCATCAATATGCCCATAGCCTTGGGCAATGCACCTCCAAGTTCTTCAAAAAAATCTTTTTCTTCGTCAGTGTGTTTAAGAATATCCACATCATGAATAAATTCATCGGTTCGCCAATGGGTTTTATCAATCAAGCTGCCGGAAAAAACTTGCTTCTTCTTGTGTTCAATCGCAGCAACGTTCTGCTGCATGATACTTCCAATATTTTCCTTCAGCAGGTCATCGGCCGAAAGTTGGGTTTCATAGGATAAATTAAGGTTTAGAATTCCCTGATATTGACGATAAAACCAATCGTTTATCTTGGCTTCCAATGTATGGAGCATACTTACATTCTGATCGGTATTTGCAACCATCAGCGTAAAGCGTCCCCCGGCATCAAAAAGAATATTGAATACGGATAACCCCAGATGTCGCAGAAGATAACGACTCGCGTAATCCGTCAATAATCCCAGATAGAACGAGCGGGCACGCAAGCGTTTACTGACGCCTTTCTGATCCGACAGCGTATCACGGAAAATATAGGTTTGAATCCCGCTAAGATCTCCCGTTACCAGGCGGAATTTCTTTTCCTGCCGATTGCAAATGGATCGCTCATCCAGGGTATTTGTCTGGTCATGATACTGATAAAGCGAAGCGGCAATACAGGCCGTAGTCAATGAATGATCCAGTAAGGAAATATCGCTCGAATGTATCTGACTCGACGGGACCGACCAGAAATAAACGCTCCCCAGCCATTTGATCTGCTCAATATAAAGATCGATGTCGTCACTTGAGATATCGTCGATGGCCTTTTTAAGCCCACTAAATAACGCCAGATATTCATTCTTTGCGTTATCCCCTGTGAGAGACAACGGAAATGATTCCATATCCAGTGTTTGGGGAATAAGACGATATTTCAGGTCGGAGGTTTTATCTTCAGATTCAAACAAAGATACAAAAACACTGCTTAAACGCAAATTTCGTCCTTGCTCCGAATCACCACGATCCTGACCTGCGGACATCCAATCCGCCTGCTGAATGATATAATCAAGTGGGGTTGACGGACGATGATGGCAGGACGCCAGATTTGCGATCGCCGCCTTGCCAATGCCGGTCGGGACATACCCCAAAATCTGTTCAAAAAAATCACTGGTGTAAGCCGCATGCAAATGAGTGGAATACCCTCCTTTCGCAGTAGGGCAAACCTGTTGCTTTATTCGTTCCGATTGTTCGCTCAGGACCACTCCTGCACGCTGAGATATCTTGCCCACATCATGGAAAAAAGCTCCGATGGAAATTTCTGCAAGAATCTTATCCATTCATCCCACCTTACCTTTCTGTTTGAATCTCAATGCGCCCAAATCCAAAGCTCGTTGACTTGCCCAAACCAATTTTCTCGGTCCATTTTAAAATTCCTGCCAATTCGGGTGTCACATTTTTAAAGGATAATCCTCCAACCACACCGTCCAATTCAATTTTTCGTTCCTGTCTGCCGGAATACCGATGGAATGAATAATACCTGGTCTCGTCCCTGATTTTCTCCACCATCCCGGCTGAGTGGATCATCTGTTTCGTCCATTCAGAATCGACGATCTGGTTGGTTCCATAAAAATAATTCATAATCGTGATCCGACGAATGGCGGATTTGATCAAATCATCGAAACAAAAATCCTTCAGAGCACATCCATTTTTACGAATGCGAACCGGAGTGACAAAACGTACGCCCAAGTAACCATCTTCAACTGTTGGAGCCGTCTCAAAAACGTAGATTTGGGGATTGGGTTTCTTAATACGATTTTGTCCCTTTTCATAAAGAACTTCGCCATCCAGCTGTTCGATACGCGTAATTTCAAACG
>JAAZAW010000163.1 GCA_012514125.1 Phycisphaerae bacterium
AGGCAACGGCGCGGATAAAATTCTGTTCGGCGATGCGATCCAAAAGACACTCGGCCCAGGCGGGCTGTTCGATCATGTCCATCAGAAACTGTTCATAGCCTCGAATCTGCCACGCGGTTTCATACATGTGTCCGACCCACCCGCGGACGATTTTCCCCTCGCGATGAAGTCGATCGACCCGGGCTTTAAATCCCGAATCGTCGGCGGTCCTGTAATCGCGCATTGGATACGTTTCAAGTTCGCGAAGGTCCCTGGCGTTTCGAAGTGGGGAAATATAGCCCCAGAAATGATAAAACCCGCTGGGAACCATCGCCACACCGTCTTCGTTGAGGGTCGTGCCTTCGGGCAGTTTTTCATCGGCCCAGTATTTTGAAAAATCCGGTGCGTCTTCCGGGCGGGGGGGGTACTCGAGCAAAAAAGGCTCGAACATGCCGTAATGCTCCGCGATCTGTTCCGTGCCGATATGCTCGACGACGCGGCGGTGCAGGTCCTCGACAAAATGGGCGTAAAAAAGAATTCGGCCCGGTCGGCGGTGTTCGCACGTGGCGTAAAAGTTTTCCAGTTCGGTGGCCATGATCTATTCCTTAACCAAAACGATGTTTAACAGGTTTTCAACGCTGCAAGAGATTCTGTTCCTGATCGTTAGTATAGGATTTTGATTTCAGGATAAGAATGCCTATAATGGTAATTAACATGTAGAAAATGGCATCATACAAAGGAGCCGTCATGGAGCGGATGACCCAGAGTACACCCTTGGGGCGTGTGACCCTCACGGGGACGAATCGCCGTTCGACGCACCGGATTTCGACGATGCGTCGTTACGAAAGTTACGCGATTTCATATTGTTTTGAAGGCGACGGATTTTATCGCGATGCCAACGGGCTGGACGTCACGATCAAGCCCGGCGATATGATCCTGGTGTTTCCGCAACTCGCCCACATGTACGGTTCCAGACGGGGCCAATGGTGGTCCGAATATTATCTGTGTTTTGAAGGACCGGTTTTCGACTTGTGGGTTAAAAACGGTTTGCTGGATATGGCCCGTCCCGTGCTGCATCTTTCGCCGGTGGATTACTGGCTTGGGCAATTTCAGTCCGTGCGAAGTGAAACACGCACCGCGGTCTTCAGGCCTTCGATTCTGGAAGTGTGCCGATTGCAGCAGGTGCTGGCGGAGGCGATCTGGTCGCAGGAAATCGGAGCGATTTCACCCCGGGATATGGATTGGGTTTCGCGGGCCTGCGCGCTGCTGGAAGAAGACCTTGAACGCGAAAAGAAAATGCCGTCGGTGGCGAAAAAACTGGGCTGTTCTTACGAAGGGTTCCGCAAACGCTTTACCCGAATCGTCGGCATATCACCCGCGAAATATCGCGACACGCGAATAATCGAACGGGCCTGCCGCCTGATGCAGGAACAGAACCTGACCAACAAGGAAATCGCGTATCGGCTCGGATTTTGCGATGAATTTCATTTTTCGCACCGCTTCAAACAGATCATGGGCAAAAGCCCGCAGCGTTTCCGCCGGAGCATCCCTTCACGAATGACCGATGCGTAATTTCTTCATCATTTCCGATGTCAAAACAGCGGGTGAATAATCAATCCCGTCGCGAGCTTCGGATAAAAGAACGTGCTCTTCTGCGGCATGAGTTCACCGGCCAGGCTGATGTCGCGAACCGCTTCGATCCGGGTGGTCGGAACCAGAACACCGAGCACCGAGGGTCGCTCCTGAATGTGCGTCATGACCTCCTCGGCCAGGTGGAAATATTCAATCGCCGGCTGATCGGTCTTGAGCCATTTCGGATAGACGATACGCTCCAGGACAAACTGATGCAACACCGCCACCGGCAGGGTCCGCCAGGCCAGGATATGTTCGTTTTCGAGGTCCGCGAGCAGGCCTGTGGGATTTTTCGCACGAGCCAGCAGCACGCGAGTATCACCGGAATGGACAAAGGCAAACGCGAGTTCGCCGTATTCGAGCATGGCGGCTTGGGCCTGGGTTTTATCGCCGTCGAACCATTTTGTTTCAAAAGTCTCGCCCAGGGCCTGGGCCAGATCGTCGAGCGAAAGATTCATCTCCTGAACGCAGCGATGGGTCGGCAGGATCACCAGCCCAGGCTCGGACATCGAAACGAACATACAGCCGACATAATTGGCGGGATGATCGTCGGTGAGCTTGCCTTGCTCCTTGAGATATTCGCGATAGTTGAGCGATGTGGTATATCGATGATGGCCGTCGGCGATGAAGATTTTTCGATCTTTCATGCCGGTGGAGACCGACTCGATCACCGCCGGATCGGTGACGACCCAGACTTCATTTTTGACACCGTCGATTTCTCCGACGTAGGTCGGTTCACCGGAGATTTTTTTGTAGAGCGAGTCGGTAATGGCGTTGGTTTCATCGTCGAAGAGGCAAAAGACCTGCGACATGTTCACCCGGCTGAATTTGGTGAGCATCATGCGGTCTTCCTTCGGGCCGCCGTAGGTTTTTTCGTGCGGGAAAACGCACCCCTGGCCGAAAGGTTCCAGCCGAAGCCTGGCGATAAAACCGCGACGGGTAAACTCTTGTCCCTGGTGGCTGTATCGCTGCTGATAGACATAAAGGGCGGGTTTGTCCTCACGCGTCATCACGCCCGTAGCCAGCCATTGATGAAGCGTTTCGCCCGCCGCCTTATAGAGGGCTTCCGGGCCGGCGGACCGGGGCGGCATGTGCGGCAGATCGACCGCGACGATATTGTTGGGCGATTTTTTCAGCAGATTGGCTTTGTCTTGCTCGTTGAGCACATCATAGGGTGGCGCGATCCGATCCGAAACATCGTTGCCCGTCGTTAATGAATACCGAATTCCACGAAAACCTTCTACAACCGCCATGGTATGTTCCTTATCGTTCGAAAATACATTAATCCATTTAAAATTTGTCATTTCCGCCTTCGCGGGAATGACAATACGCGTCTTATGCCGTCAACGCATCATGTTTTAAATAATAATGAAGTCAAAGGGCGAACCGTTCGGTCCGCCCTTTGAGGATGTTGCTGCGTGAAACGATTACGTGCCTTCGCCGCTTTCAGCCAGATATTTCTTCTGGTCCGGTGTAAGGCTGTCGATCTTGAGATTCATCGACTTAAGCTTGAGCGACGCGACCTTCTCGTCGATGCTCCTGGGCACGGAGTGAACCTTGATGTCGAGTTTGCCGCGATTCTTGATCGCGAACTCGGTGCTCAGGGCCTGGACCGCGAAGCTCATGTCCATAACGCTGGCGGGGTGTCCTTCGGCGGCGGCCAGATTGATCAGTCGCCCCTGGCCCAGCAGTCGAATCCGTTTGTTCCCCGGCAGGGTGTATTCATCGATGAACGGTCTGACGTTTCGGATGCTCCTGGCCATTTTCTTCAGACCCGGAATATCGATTTCGACATCGAAATGACCGGAGTTGCAGACCATCGCGCCGTCTTTCATCTTGCGGAAATGTTCCGGACGAATCACATGCTTGTTGCCCGTAACGGTAATGAAAACATCGCCGAACGTAGCCGCCTGGGCCATCGGGCAGACATCAAAGCCGTCCATGGACGCTTCAATGGCCTTGAGCGGATCGATTTCGGTCACGGTAACGATGGCGCCAAGTCCGCGGGCACGATTCGCCACACCGCGGCCACACCAGCCGTAACCGATGACGACGACACGGCGACCGGCCAGCAGGACATCCGATGCGCGAATCACGCCGTCGATCGTGCTTTGGCCCGTGCCGTAGCGATTGTCGAACATGTGCTTGCAATCGGCGTCGTTGACCGCGATGACGGGGAACTTGAGCCGATTGTTGGCTTCCATCGCGCGAAGACGGATCACGCCGGTCGTGGTTTCTTCCATCGACGCGATGATATTTTTGGCTTCGTGCGAACGTTTGGTATGAATTTCATTCACCAGATCGGCGCCGTCGTCCATCGTGACGTTGGGCTTGTGATCCAGCGCGGCGGTCATGTGATTGTAATAGGTCTTTCGGTCTTCGCCTTTGATCGCGAAAACGGGAATCTTGAAATGTTTCACCAACGCCGCCGCGACATCGTCCTGCGTCGAGAGCGGATTGGACGCACAGAGCACCAGGTCCGCGCCGCCGGCCTGGAGGGTTCGGGCCAGGTTCGCCGTTTCCGCCGTCACGTGCAGACAGGCGCTCATCCGAAGTCCCTTGAGCGGTTTTTGTTTGGCGAATTGTTCGCG
Organism: Phycisphaerae bacterium; assembly: GCA_012514125.1. Taxonomy (GTDB): domain Bacteria; phylum Planctomycetota; class Phycisphaerae; order JAAYCJ01; family JAAYCJ01; genus JAAZAW01. The sequence continues at coordinate 4,203 of JAAZAW010000163.1, forward strand.
GATCAGTCCGAGAACCGGCATATCGCCGTCGGCCCAGAGGATTCGTTTTTTACCCAGGTCGGCCAGACCCATGTCCTTGACGTCATACTTCATTTTCTTTGCCATGTAATTTACTCCTTCAAGTAATACCATTATAGTTCAGCCTGTCGGCGATTCCACCCCTTGGACAGGTTGATAAAAATCTTCATCTTTTCCACCTCTTTGCATCCCGGCGACGCCTCGACTCCGCTCGAAACATCCACCCCGTCCGGGTTGAGTATCCCGATGGCTTCGACGACGTTTTCCGGCGTCAAGCCGCCCGCCAGGAAGATCGGCGGCAAGTGCAATCTTCGGGGTCGAAGATAATCCGCCACCTCCCGCCAGTCGAACGCCGTTCCCATTCCGCCGCCCGGACCATCGAGCAAAACCGCCGTCATTCGCGAACGAAAACACGAGGGTTTCGCATACGCCTCGATCGCTTCGATATCCTCAGGCCCGCGGATCATCATCGCCTTGATCCACCGGCACTTCGGCAACCGTTTCGCCAGCGATTCAAGATAGTCCAGCGGTTCATGCCCATGCAGTTGAACCGTTTCAAGCCCAAGCTCGTTCACCGTCTCGACGACATTCTCAAGCGCATCGTCCTGGAACAAGCCCACCGCACTTGGGCCGATCGTCGGGTCCGCCAGGATGGTCTTCGCCCTGGCCAGGGTCACATAGCGCCGGGAAGCCGGAACAAAAACCAGCCCGATCAAATCGGCGCCCGCCGTCAAAGCCGCGCGAGCATCCTCCGGATTCGTTATACCGCAAATTTTAACCCGCATTTCATCATTCAATCGATCGTTCCATCTGAATTGACAAACTATAAACGTTAGACGACCATTTCGTCAAACGTTTTCTACAAACTTTAAACTTTCCATCCCCGCCTCCCCGCCTTCTCTTCTCCTCTTCCAACTTTTCAACTCTCCAACTCTCCAACTTTCCAACTTTTAAACTTTTAAACTTTCCAACTTTCCAACTTTTAAACTTTTAAACTTTCCAACTTTCCAACTTTTAAACTTTTAAACTTTCCAACTTTCCAACTTTTAAACTTTTAAACTTTCCAACTTTCAAACT
>JAAZAW010000164.1 GCA_012514125.1 Phycisphaerae bacterium
AGTAATTGCAGCATCTATGCCATCTTCATCTTGTGGCACAGACGATGGATAATATCCAAAATCGGTCTTGAACATCTCAATCCCCGAACTAATACCACTAATCTGTGCTCTTACGGACGTTCGTACCGCAATTTTTCTTGCCTGATTAACCGCCGGAACCAGAATCCCGATCAACAGGGCGATGATCGCGACAACTGTCAGCAATTCGACGAGGGTAAAACCACGTTTTTTCAAATTTGCCATCTGTCAACTCCTTAACCTGTAATAAATGATAATTCCAATATTGTTCGATCTTTTCCGATCGCGGAACTTGCGGTCACCCAAGCTTGTCGAAGGGACCCTGTCCTGCTTTCAAAAAATCTCTCTGATATTTTCACCGTTCGGCAATGCTGTCTTCTTTATCATACGCTCAAAGGCAAGCATTGCAGGCGGATTCTCACTCGAGGCCCAAAAAGACGCCCCTGTAAACAAGCCGGTGACGAATCGAAAAACGATCCGGGCGGTTTTCCCGCACACCCGCTCATTCGCGTCTGAACGTTTAAAGTATATCAGATCATCGGGTTATGAGCAAATATATTGAGGGCAAAAAGTGAGAATTTTAAAATATAAAACCAAAAAATTTCGGTCGCTGAGCCTGTGGTCCCTGAGCTTGTCGAATGGGTCGAAGCGACATGGCGTAAGCAAGCCCAAGACCCTTCGGCAGGCTCAGGGTACGAAACTACGGCACTATTAAATCAAAGGCGCATTACCGATAATATCCATCCCCCGCTCGACGGAGTTTCTTGAAATCCTGATAAATGTCCTCATAGGGCGACTCGGCTGAAGGCGAAAAACTCCCCGCCGTCCGCACACATCGTTCCATCGCTTCCAGATACGACGAAAACGCCCCCGTCGCCACCGCCGCCATGATCGCCCCGCCCGCGACTCCCGATTGCTCATGGCCAAGCCGTTGAATTTCGCATCCGAGCACATCCGCCAGCATCTGTAACCATAAATCCGACCTTGCCCCGCCGCCGGCTGCGCGAACAACCTTGCCGCGAAGGTTCCAACCCATGTCTTCGCAAAGTTCCCGCACCGAAAAAACGACTCCCTCAAGCACCGCCCGAAGTATATCCTGCCGGTCGGTCTTTCGTGAAAGTCCCGCCAGGACGCCCCGATATTCGCTTTCATTGCCCGCTCTGGAGTCCAGATCGATCAAACATCTGACTCCATGGCAACCCGCCGGCGATTTCGACGCCTCTTCAAAAACCTTCGGAAAATCCAATTCCTTCGCCAACAGATTTTTCGCCCAGTCGAGCGTCCCGCAGCCGCTGTTGGTCCAGCCCAGTTGATAATGTTTTCCTGAAATCGGGTACGGACTCCAGATGCCCGCTCGCCGCGGCACAATATTGTCGGCCAACACATTAAAAATCACCAGCGCCGTTCCCAGAATCACCAGCGCGTTATTTTCATCCGCCAGTCCCGATCCAACGGCATTGGCGGTCTGGTCGTTCGCACCCGTCACCACCAGCACCTCGCGCGAAA
>JAAZAW010000014.1 GCA_012514125.1 Phycisphaerae bacterium
CCACTTTTTTCGATCCGCAGAATCCATCCTGTGGAACGAATTTGCTGCTGTATGTCATCAAATCTTCGCTCGTGGTTTTCGTCATGTCCACAGGCCGACCATAGTGCAGCAGAATCGACGTTTCCCATTCGCACGCATGGCACGCTCCGCCGGGCGGCGATTGACGAATCTCCTGATAGAGTTTCCCGCAAAATGCCGGCGGATCGAACGCCGCCATCCACACACCATATTCATCCGCTACATCCCGCACCAACTGACGAACAATCCCATCATGATTTCCGTGCCCGTTGACCAGCACGATTCGATAAATCCCCATCTTTGCCAGCGATCCGCAAATATCCGTCAATGCCTGTAACAGCACACTCGCTCGCACACAAAGCGATCCGGGCCATTTGTGCACAATCTTCATATTGTACCCGCTCCAGAACGTCGGAAGCACCAGCACCGGCGGAACATCCTTTTCCTGCGAAAACGCCATCCCGATATCGCGGCAAAGATCTTCCGCGATCATCGTATCCGCGCCCACCGCCATGTGCGGTCCGTGTTCTTCCACCATCCCTAACGGCACAATCGCCACGGCCCCTTTATGAATGTCCTGTTCCAACTCAGGCCAGGTTTTTTCATGAAAATAAATGCTCACCTTCAAACCCTTTCCATTAACTTCAATTGACTTTAGTGACTATTCCAGACTCTCAGACTTTACGACTTTTATACACCATTTCCCCGCCGACAAACGCTCCCCGCACCTCTCCCTGCTCATCCATTACCACAAAATCCGCCCAATATCCCGGCGCAATCTTCCCGAATTCTTCGCCCAATCCAACCACATTGTAAATATTCCGTCCTGCCATATCGCACGCCTGTGCCAAAGTACACCCCATCACCTTCGGCCCACGCCGCACTCCCTCATCCACTGTAATCGCCGACCCGCAAAGCCAGCCATGCTCCGCGTCCCGCACCGCGTCACCCGACCGAATCTCCACCGCAGGCCAACCCGGAAATTCATATCGCCCAGGCTTTAAACCCGCCCCCACATTGCTGTCGGTGATAATCGCCACTTTTTCCGGTCCCTTCGCCCGGCAAATAATTTTGGCGTTCACCGGATGAACATGAATCCCGTCGCAAATGACTTCGCACGTCACCCGATCATCCGCCGTCAGGACATCATACACACCCACAGGCCAGACTCCCGGCTCCGGACTTTTCGGCATCTCTTTATAAACATTATAGATATGTGTCGCCAGACTCGCTCCCCCGTCAATCGCCCGTTGTGTCTGCTCGACCGTCGCCGCCGTGTGCCCCAACGCCACGGTAATTCCCGCTCCCGCCATCAACTCGATCAACTCCACCGCCCCCGGCAACTCCGGTGAAATCATAATCACCCGAATCATCTTCCCCGCCGTCGCGATCAGCTCCCGCGCAAATCCCATATCCGCCTCCATCAGACATTCCGGCGGAATCGCCCCCGCAAGCGAAACAAACGGCCCCTCCAGATAAAACCCCGGGCATCGGGTCGTTTGGGATAATTTTTGGGCCTGAATCGTCTTTTCTTCGATTAGCTTGAGTAATTTTACTCCAGCCGCACAAAGCGTCGGTGTAAAACTTGTCACGCCGTGACGAATTTCAACAGAGGCTAATTCTGCTAATTCATTACCATTAGTGGTTTTATCTTCCAGACCATGAAAATGCAGATCAAAGAATCCCGGCGCGAGATACGCACCGCCCAGATCGACCACCGCTGCCTGACCTGCCGGCAACCCTGCCGTCTGTCCCGTCAGCCCGACGACGGCTGAAATTCGCCCGTCAGCACCGATCAGCACCTGCGCAGACTGAAATTCGCTGTCGATTAAAACTCGTGCGTTTGTCAAAAGTATTTCAGGCATATCGCGTCCGGTATATAATAACTGAAAAAACATTGTAACGTCATTATGACATGGTTCAAGAAAAAATTGCCTCTGTAATTTTTAGTCTCGCGGAGAAATGGCGTTTTCTTCCCTGCTTCCTGAAATTTTTAATGTAGCTGAATCCATCTGTCCTTGTATAATTTAATGCTTGTCTTTCGAGCCGTCAAAGACCGTGCGGTCGCGAACGGAATCGAATGAAATGATAAAAGGGTTTTCAAGCCCGCCGGCGATTAAAAAATATTTACAGGTTTGCAAAACCAGATTGTATAGAGAAAGGTACTTGTTAATATGGGAAAATTGGGAAAAACAATTAAATACGTCGTAACCGGATTGATCTCGTTGTTCTTTCTTATCCTGATTGTCAGTTGGTATCAGGGCGTCAAGAACAGCAAACTTAGTAGTGAAAAGCCCGAATTCACGACCATCACTCGCGGTGATCTCGATGTTCCCATCAGCGCCACCGGCTCGATCGAGCCTGCTTCCAAGGCTGAACTCAAATGTAAAGCCAGCGGCATGGTTCAAAAAGTTTACGTCGATCCGGGCGACATGGTTCGAAAAGGCGACCTGCTCGTCGAACTTGATCCGGTCGATGAACAGCGTTCGGTCGATAACGCCAGTACCGAAGTCGCCCGTATGCAGGCCAGTCTGGACCTGGCAAAACTCGAAGCGGAAAAAATGCAGAACGATTGGCCCCAGCAGGTACTCACCGCGCTATCGAGTCTCGAAGCCCTGCGCGCCACTCTCCAGGGTGCGGTCCTTACCTTCAAACGACAGGATGCCATTCGCCAGGGCGTGCGCCCTCAGGATGTCACACTCGACGTGGTCGATTCATCGAAAGTCACTCCCCTGAATCTTGAGCCCAAGGACCACCCGCTGATTCAAAAAGTGAATATCGTTCTGGCCGATGCCGAAGCAGAAGCCGTCGAGGTCGCAAAACTCATCGACTACGGCAAGAAAGTCATCAATGAAAACAAACTGAAAAAACCGGGGACCGAAGAAATCCGAATATCGATGCTCGAATATCAGGAAGGATTGATTTCCTTCTGGCAGGCCCATTCAAAGGTGCTTGCCAGCATTTCCGATGTTCGAAACGCCGTCAATATGTATTATCTGGTCGAGCAGACCAAAACAAAGGTCAAACTTTCCGAAGAAGCGCTCCGTCAGGCCAAAGTCGCCCTCGATCAGGCCCAGCAGCGTCTCCAGGACACCAAACTTTACGCCCCCCAGGACGGCCTGGTGCATCAGGTCTTTGTCCAGCAAGGCCAGATCATCTCCAGCGGTATTACCACCGTCACCGGAGGAACTCCTCTGGTCGTCCTGGCGGATGTCAGCAAATTGTACGTTGAAGCCGACGTCGATGAAGCCGATATCGGACGGGTGCGAGACCTGGCGCCTCTGGATCGATCCGCACACCTGGTCCTGGCGGCGATGAACGGTCTGAAAAAAGAACCGACCGCGACCGCCCCGACCCTGACCGAAGAAAATTATGAAGAAATGGAATTACTCCGATCTTCCAATAACGTGGATATCACCGTTGAAGCCTTCCGTGAAGATAAATTTTCCGGCAAGGTCGATCGCGTTTACCCCAACCCGAAAAACGTCAACAATATCGTGACTTACAATGTCCGCATTCTGCTTACCAGCGACAATCGCACCAAGCTCATGCTGGGTATGCACGCCAACGTACAATTTACCTCGCGAAAACTCACCAACGTGTTGCTTGCCCCTATCGAAGCCATCAAGAGCAAAAACGAAGAACACGGCGTTTATATCGAAAATCAGGACGGCACGCCTTTGTTTGTCCCCGTCAAGGTGGGACTCACCAACAGTGAAGTCATCGAACTCAAAACCGATAAACTCAAAGAGGGCGACAAGGTCTATACCAAACTGCCCGTAATTCGTGAGGAAGGTCAATCCAATGACTAATTCCCAAACTATGAAAAATTCACAGTCGCCGGACGTTGCCGATCGTTCCGCCGCAACCCTGATCGAACTGGTCGATTTACAGAAACATTACCACATGGGAACGACCACCGTCGAAGCCCTGGCGGGGGTGAACCTGAAAATCCACCCCGGCGAATTCGTCAGCATCACCGGCGCCTCCGGATCGGGCAAAAGCACCATGATGGGGATCCTGGGTTGCCTCGATCGACCTACCGGCGGTAAATATTTCTTCGACGGTGAACCGGCCGGCGAACTCTCCGACCGTCAACTCGCGAAAATCCGAAATCGCTCCATCGGTTTCGTCTTTCAGACGTTCAACCTGCTGCCCAGAACCAGCGCCATCAAAAACGTCGAAGTCCCCATGTTCTACGCCAAACGTATTCGCACCAGAAATTTCGCCCTCGAAGCTCTGGAGATGGTCGGACTGGCCGGTCGCGCTCATCACGTTCCCGCTGAACTCTCCGGTGGTGAACGCCAACGTGTTGCCATCGCCCGTGCCATCGTCAATAACCCCAAACTTCTCCTGGCCGACGAACCGACGGGAAATCTCGACTCTTACACCGGCGCCCAGATCATGATGATCTTTCACCAGCTTCATGCCAGTGGCGTGACCATCGTGTTAGTCACACACGAACCCGATATCGCCGTCCAGGCCGAACGAATCGTCCAGATGCGCGATGGAAAAATTGTTCACGACGGACCCGTCGATCCCGCCAAACGTGTCCAGGCTATGGAAGAAACCCGACGAATGGCGGAAGAAAAACAAAAACGACTTCAGGCAAACAGTTAGGGACGATATGTTTTATCTGAGAATTATATTAACGTCGATTCTTTCACTCAAAACCAACCTCCTACGCTCACTGCTGGCCACCATCGGAGTCATCATTGGTGTCGCCGCCGTCGTCGCCGCCATGTCCATCATCGAAGGCCTGACACGCGAAGTCGAAAAATCAATCGAAAGTTTCGGCTCAAACGTCCTTCAGGTCTTCCCGGGCGCCAAACGCCAGGGTGGCCGGCAAGTCGGCGAAGTCCAAACCTTGTCCATCGACGATGCCGACGCCATCGCCGCGCAATGTCCCGCCGTCATCCGATCCGCACCCGAAGTCATGGGCGTCGCCACGGTCAAGTTCTTCAATAAAAACACCCAGGGAACCGTCCTGGGAACCATGCCTCAATACACCGAGATTCGTGCCTATAACGTCGAACATGGCCGATTCTTTACCCGAAGCGACGTCAAATCCGAAGCCTACGTCGCCGTCCTCGGCCACAAGGTCGCCCAGGAACTCTTCGGCAACGGCTCGCCCCTGGGCTTCGTCGTCAAAATCCAGGGCAAAACCTTCACCGTCATCGGGGTGATGGAAAAAAAAGGAACCATCGGCTTTACGCGAGTAGACGAGCAGGTCATCATCCCCGTCACCACTGCCATGAAGCGGCTCTTCGGATATCGAAATATCCATTCCATTTCGGCCCAGGCCAAAGACACACACCTCGCCAACGAAGCACAAAAACAAATTTCAACACTCCTGCGAAAACGTCATAAAACCCCTCCAGGCGTCGACGACGACTTCGCCATCTTCAGCCAGGAACAAATCTCAAAAAGCTTCCGCGAAACCTCCCAACGACTGGGCCTGGTCTTCTACAGCATCGCCGGAATCAGTCTCGTCGTCGGCGGTATCGGTATCGCCAACATCATGCTCGTCAGCGTCACCGAACGAACACGCGAAATCGGAGTTCGAATGGCCGTCGGCGCCCAACGATTCGACATCCTCTCCCAATTCCTCGCCGAAAGCAGCCTCATCAGCGTCGTCGGCGGTTCCATCGGTGTCCTCGTCGGCGTCGGCTTTAGCAAAGTCCTTACAGGCCTGTCCGCCAATATGCTCAAAGTCTACGTCGCACCCTCCGCCGTCATCATCGCGCTCACCGTAGCCTTCATCACTGGCATGATCAGCGGAATCTACCCCGCCTACAAAGCTTCACGCCTCGACCCCGTCGAAGCCTTACGCTACGAATAAAAAACAAAAAACCGCAGCCAAATCCGACTGCGGTTTTATTGTTCTTTATTTTTGAATTTATAAATTCCCGCCTATATCTTCCCCACCCAGCGCACCAGATTCGCAAAAAAAGTCGCATACCAGTTCCCCACCTCGATCCCTACCGATCCCGCCGCTTGCGCCGTTACGCGAGAGTCGCCCCAATCCACCAATCCGCCCACCCAATGCGGCGCCACATCGCTCGCAAACGCCCCGACTCTGCCTTCACCAAAACTCCCCGCCACCAAGAGCGGCGCCGCTTTCTCATAAGCTTCAAAATAAAATTCACCGCCCTCATGACGAACCCTGAATCGTCTCGCCCCAAGAATCGTCCGACCGGTCTCTTTCGCCTCAAATAAATTAAATCCTCCAATCGTCGGCGTACAGGCATCAAACGGCAACTTGCCTAAAATCTCATGCTCCGTCATCTTTTCCACCAGACAAGGCTGCGCACAATTCGTCCGATCGTCCGTCGCCTGCATCCGTACCGGTAAAATGTCTTTCAGCACCGTATTCGTATATTCACCGGTAGGCCCCGTATACGATTCCCACCCGCCAAGCATCAACAATCCCAGACCGCCCTGCACACGCTGCGACAATCTCTGAAATTGCTCCGACGAAAAATTCGCCGCCGGATAATCGCTGATAATCACCGCGCGGTAATCTCTCTCCATCCACTCCGATTCCACTTTTCGATCCGAAGGCACATAATCGAACGAAATCCCAAAATAGGTCATCACGCCCGAAAGATAACAAGCCGCCTCTTTTAACGCCGTATCACCAAGATATAAAATTTGTGTTTTCATACTCGCCAGTATACTTGTCCGCTTTAATTTTTCCAGCATTCTCTCTGAATTTATCATCCCCCCGAAAACGCAAACTCCCAAATACCTCCAGCCGCTGGATAAAACCTCTCCGATTTCCACCCCCGCTATTGAGCTTGTGCCACAAAAGGGATATAATCATCAAAAGTTAGGTTTTCTCCGCCGACGGAACATTCCGCAGCAGAAAAATAATAGTATTAATTTCCAGAATTGGAGGTCAGAACGTGCTTAAAGGAAACGCAATCATAGGTCAGTCCGGCGGCCCGACGTCGGTCATCAACGCTTCACTCGCCGGTGTCGTCGAAGCCGCTAAACAAGTCGACAATATCAAAAATATCCTCGGCATGCGATACGGCATCGAAGGCTTCATGGCGGAAAACGTCATCGACCTTGGCCGCGAACCGCAATCCGCCATCGCAGGCCTCAAACAAACCCCCTCCAGCGCCCTGGGCTCCTGCCGAAAAAAACTCAAAGACGAAGACCTTCCCCTCATCTTTGAAAAATTAAAAAAATACGACATCCGCTACGTCTTCCTCATCGGCGGAAACGATACAATGGATACCATCTGCCGCATCGAAGCCTACGCCCGTGAACACCATCACGACATCATCGGTATCGGCGTCCCCAAAACCGTCGATAACGACCTCTTCGGAACCGACCACACCCCGGGCTTCCCCAGCGCCGCTCGATATATGGCCCTGTCGGTCATGCAGGCCGGCATCCTCGCCCGAGATATGAAAAAAGTCGATCAGTTCGTCGTCTTCCAGTGCATCGGACGAGAAGCAGGCTGGCTGCCCGCCGCCTGCGCCCTGGGCAAACAAGACCCCGCCGACGCACCCCATATTTTGTGCATGCCCGAACGAAAATTCGATAAAACCAAATTCCTCGCCGATGTCAAACGCTGCTACGACACTAACGGCTTCGTCTCCATCGTCTGCGGCGAAGGCATTACCTATGCCGACGGCACGCCCGTCTCCGCCTCGCAAGTTCGTGATCAATTCAAAAACGTCGAATTCGGCGCCATGGGCGGAACCAGCGCCGCGATGATGCTCCATCAAATAATCCACCAGGAGTTCGGCTTCCGTGGCGAATTCCAGGTCACCGAATCGCTCCCCATGTCCGCCGCCGATCGAGCCGTCCAACTCGATATCGATGAAGCTTGCATGTGTGGCCGACAAGCCGTCAAACTCGCCTCCGAAGGCAAAACAGGCCTGATGGTCACCCTCGTCCGTGAACCGGGAAAAGTCTATCGATGCACCACCGGAACCACCCCCCTCAAAGACGTCGCCGTCCACGCCAAACCCATGCCCGACGAATTCATCAACGCCGAAGGCAACTTCGTCACCCAGGCGTGTCTGGATTACCTCCGACCCCTCGTCGGCGAACTCCCCAACTATACGCGTTTGAATTACCAGAAATTCAACGTCTGAAAATGGTGTACATAAAAACAAAAAAAAGGACGAGCCTCAAAAACTCGTCCTTTTCTTTTGCACCTTAAATGATTGAATTCTTATCCTACCGGCGACATCTTTTTCCCCATAATCTCTGCCAACCGTCGAATCGATCCTGTCAACTCCGCGAAGGTCTCCGGAAACATCGCCTGAGGCCCGTCGCACCTCGCCTTGTCCGGACAATTGTGCACCTCGATCATCACACCGTCCGCGCCCGCCGCAATCGCCGCCATCGTCAACGCCGGCACCAAATCACGCCTGCCCGCCGCATGCGACGGATCCACAAACACCGGCAAATGCGACACCTCCTTAATTATCGGAATCGCCGCAATCTCCAGCGTAAATCGCGTCTCATCGCTGAACGTCCGAATCCCACGCTCACACAAAATCACCCGCTCATTCCCCGCCGACAGAATATACTCCGCCGACATCAGCCATTCCTTGATCGGTGCCGCCAAACCTCGCTTGAGAAATACAGGCTTCCGAGCCCTGCCGACTTCCTGCAGCAAATTGTAATTCTGCATATTCCTCGCGCCAATCTGAATAATATCCGCAAACTCCACCACCATATCAACTTCACGCGGATCCATCACTTCCGTAATCACCGGAATCTTCAACGCATGACTCACCTGACGAACAATCCGAAGCCCCTCGATCCCAAGCCCCTGAAAACTGTACGGACTGGTCCGGGGTTTAAACGCCCCACCCCGCAACACACTCGCCCCCGCCGACTTGACCGCCTTACCCACCTCCATCAACATTTCCTCATTCTCAATCGCGCAAGGACCCGCCATCACCGTCACATATCCCTCCCCGATCATCGTATCCCCAATGGAATAAACACTGTCGTCCGGATGAAAATCCCGAGACGCCAACTTGTAGGGCTTCATGATCGGAATGACCCGCTCGACACCGGGAATCTCTTCCAGATATTCCACCAGATGAGGCTGCTCTTCCCCAATCGCTCCGATAATCGTCCGATACTCGCCCTGAGAAATGTGCGGCGTCAGCCCAAGCTCCCTTATCCGCGCCGCCACCGCATCAATAATCGTCTGCTCACTCTGTGCCTTCAAAATAATAATCATAAAACCATACCTTCTTTTCTTCGTCTTGTAAGGCGCGTCTCAACGCACCATCTTTTCTTTTCGCATCCAACTTATATCGGCTCATCCGCCTTCGGATATGAACCCAACACCTTCAAATGCAAACAATGTCTCTTCGCCTCGTCCACCGCCGTCACCACCCTAGGCTCCTGAGAATGCCCCTCAAAATCTACAAAAAAATAATACTCCCACGTTCCACGACCCGAAGGCCGAGATTCAATCGCCGTCATATTGAGCTTGTGCCTGTGAAAAACTTCCAACACCTCCACCAACGCCCCAGACTGATGCGACGTCGCAAAAAGCACCGAGGTCTTGTCCCGCCCCGTCTGACCCGAACACATCGACGAAATAATAAAAAACCGCGTGCGGTTCGCCGGATTGTCTTCTATATTCTCGTAAACGATCTTCACCCCATAAAGCTCCGCCGAAAGCGACGACCCGATCGCCGCCGACCCACACTCCCTCGCCGCCATCTCCGCCGCCCGCGAACTCGATGCCACAGGAACCATCTCCACTCCCTTCATATTCGTGCCAAGCCAATTTCGACACTGAGCAAAAATCTCAGGCTTCGAATAAATCACCCGAACCTGATCCACCGGCCCGTTCGCCAAAAAATTATGATGAATCGCCACAATCAACTCACCGCAAATCTTCACATCCATATCCAAAAATGCGTCAAGCGTATCGATCACCACCCCCCCAAGCGAATTTTCCACCGGAACAACCCCCAACATGCTTCGCCCACGCAGCACATCCATAAAAACCCCGCGAATATCCGCCTGCCCCACATACTCCGCCGATGCCCCGAACTTCCGAGTCGCCGCCAAATGAGAAAAACTCCCCTCAGGCCCTAAATATCCAATCTGCATCCGCCGTTCCAGATTAATACACCCCCCGATCAACTCCCGCCAAATCGCCTCAAGCACCCGATCCGGCAATGGCCCCTCGTTGACTTCATGAAGATGATCAAAAACCCTCTTTTCCCGATCCGGCACATAAATCGCCTGACCATGCTGATGCTTGAGCTTACCAATCGCCATCGCCGCCCGCGCACGACGATTCATCAGCCCGACAATCTGTTCGTCAATCTCATCAATCTCCCGTCGCCAACCAGCTAAATCCTTCTCCGATTTCGCCATACCATCGTCCTCTATATATCTTGAATCATACCTTAATATCTGAAACCTTAAGCAGAGCGTATCGTGATGCACCATCTTTTGTTTCATTATCTCTATTTTTTAGAGTTCTGGTACCCCAAATATTGAATTGTACCGGACAATTTTAATGCTATTTCACCAACATGCAAGCACCGTACCCACAAAAATCTCTCACGCCCACCCAACGAAAAAAAAGCGAACACCCGTATGCTCACTTCCCCATCTCATACGCGTTTGATTGTAACTCCTCAGTCTTTTATGGCGTGGATAGATATAGTTCTGAGGGATACCCGCAAATATCTTTCTCGTCCATTGCCTTACGGAAAACACTTCAAATTAGAATAAACAGTTTGCCATAAAAGACTGAGGGGTTACGTTTGATTTAGCCCGCATTTCTCACCAGAATTTTATATTTTTTTGAAGTTGCAGGCCTTACTGTTTGAAGCGAAGATAGTTACCACACTTTTCGTGCGACAAACAGAAAGGACCTGCGATGACAGAGTGTACAC
>JAAZAW010000015.1 GCA_012514125.1 Phycisphaerae bacterium
ACTAAAATAGCACAATAATTATTGAGGAAAATAACGCCGGGTGTCGAAGTTGTCAAATGAATTGTATGCGCGGGACCGCTTTTGCAAATAAGAGAAGCAGGGAAGGCAAAATCCATCTTCCAGAAAGATTCAAAATAAAAATAGGCGCTCTTGCACCGCTTCTTGTAAGAGGATGGGTGTATTTTTATTATATGTATTACTGTCACTTGTTCTGAGACGGTTGAGTTGACGGCGGAGTGGTGGTATTATCCTGTATTCCGGGACAAATCGGACATCTGAATTCCAGAGTATCGTTTGCGTTCCCGTTACGATTTTGCGCCATCTGCTGACGTATTTCCTGGCATATCTGGTCGATGGACACAGGCTGACTGGGAACTTTTCCTAAACGGGATCGTTGCTGTGAAGTTAAAATGTCGTTGGCGCGGGTTCTCATCTCAGCCATCAGATTCAGGAGTTGTTTTTTTTGTTGTTCCGTAAGTTCCAACAGGGACTCCTGACCCAAAAGACCGGAAGGGCCATCAAGATACATGGGTGAGTGACTCAGAATCTGCATGTGGGCCAAGGTTTCCTGGGATATCCCGGCGTCCTGGAGTGTTTTTTGACGATCTTCGACGGGCGTTCCCGCATTTTTTCCCATCGGCCTCGTTTCCTCAGGAAGGCAGCGTTTGGGCATGAGTTTTTCGAACATGCCCTGATCCGAACTCGAATCATCAACCGTGCAGGTTTGCGCATAAACGGCTGCGGCAATAAGATAAATGCAGACCCCGACCATCACAATAAGTATTGTTTTTCGAATCATCGTATTTCCCCCTGTTCCCCCGGTTTCTCCGGCTTTTACCCCTGTCTATTATAGCCAGGAAAATTCAGAGGCACAATTGTCTCCATTGCGGAAAAAAGGTGGTTTGGGGGGCTGTTCAAGACTCTTATGGCCCAGTCGGTTATGATTTAAAATTTGACTTTTTTCACAGAGCATTCTTATGATTTAATAAATAAGTTTCGGTGATTTAAAGCATCGAATCGGCTGTTTGAGAGTGGGTAAAATGGGTTTTCAGGGAGGTGTGCCATGAATATTTTACACACAATTGTTTTGATTTTGCTGATCGTGGGGGCAATTAATTGGGGATTGGTTGGATTATTCAGTTTTGATCTGGTGGCGGCCATTTTTGGGCGAATGTCGGTTTTTGCGAGATTGATTTACATTATCGTTGGACTTGCAGGCGTCTACGCAATTATTTTCTACCATGCGTTTTATCACCCTGCCCATCATGCAGAACATCACGATGAGCATGCCGGAAGGCCGCACATGACGTGACGATCTGAGTAAGTTGACGAATCAAAATTCTTCGATATTCAAAAAAACCTGCCATTCTTTAAAAGCTTTCAATCTCTGAAAGTCATGAAAGAGAATGGCAGGGATTTTTCTGGAATTTGATTCTCTGTTCTGGTATATTTAAATTTAGCATTTCGGGGTTTTTCGTCGGTAGACTCATGCTTTTAAGCGTGAGATAAAATTAAAAGATTTGACACGACATCACTGGATTGACAGATAACCTTTTAGATTCGGGAGGTATCATGCCTGACCGGAAGCTATATGTGGTTGAAGTCCGTCATGATGGATTGAAAAAAGTCCGTTTGATTCGGGGCACGAATCAACAGGATGTCGAACAACAGGCGTCGATTCAATATGCGTCGTGGGATCAGATGTGGAAACGCCGACAGGCGGATATTGAACGTCATATTGCCCCTGCCAACCGTAAAAAGGAGGCGGAAAATCGGACACAGGCGATTCGGGACGGTCTGACACAGATTCGTGGATTACTTAAAGCCGCTTTAGACAAGCCGCAGGCCCTTGACTGGGAAGAGCTTAAAGATCGCAGTGAATTTCTCACCCCCATGCCGAGCATGGGGGCCAAACCTGACATTCCCCCCGAGCCTAAAAAGTATGAAGACGAGTATCGTCCGAATCTTGATTTTCTGGATCGATTTCTGGCCAAACGGCGTTTCAAGAAAATCGAACAGGCGGCCCAGCGATTTAGATGTGCCCATCGGGAATGGGATATCGGGCGCAAAGAACTTCTAAGCCAGGAGCGGGAAAAGGTTCAGGAATATGAAGTGAATCTGAAAACCTGGGCGCGAGAAAATCGCCGATTCATGCTGGAACGCGAGGCGAGAAATACTGCGTTGGAGTGCAAACGCGAAGCGTATCTGAAACGGCATCCCGATGGAATTGTTGACTATTTTCAAATCGTTTTATCGCGTTCGGTTTATCCTGAATGGTTCGTTCATTTCTTTTCTCTTGGTTTTGACGACGATACGAAATCGTTGAGTGTCACGTTTCGTTTGCCGGGTTTGGCTGATCTTCCTAAAACCAAAGAAGCGGTTTACGATCCCATCAAGAATCAGATAAAAGACATCAGTCTGACCGAGACCGAGCTTGTGGATTTATATGAAGACGTTCTTTGCCAGGTGGCTTTGCGAACGTTTTATGAAATATTTGAATCCGATGTTGTCGGCGCAGTCGGGTAGGCTCATTTTAATGGTTGGATTTCATCGTCCGACCTTCCGGAGCAGGGAGGCGAAAAAGAATTAATCGTCAGCGTTGGGACGGACCGCGACACTTTTTATGCGTTGGACATGCTGGCGACCGATCCACGGGGTTGCTTTGTTCAGCTGGGTGGAAAGTTAACGCTGCCGGCGTCATTGAAGTTTTCCGCAGCGGATTATGCGGAGCCTCGATGAGAGCGTTTTATACTAATTCCATTTACTTCGTGCGCGGGGGCTAATGTCACGATATCCCGATTTCGAAGCTCATACTGCCTGAAATAGTTTATTGACATTAAAGTACCGCGCATTCAATAAGTCAATTCCG
>JAAZAW010000165.1 GCA_012514125.1 Phycisphaerae bacterium
ACCCTATTAAAACACACTCCATCCGAGCGCGCCAGGTTAAAATAGGTAATTTGGAAATATTTTTTTAGCGAAGTTTCGCCCGCAGGGTTGAGACTCTCGATTGCAAATTTTGTGCCGAACAGGATTGGTCTTTCATTCTCCGACGTTGGACGTTCAATGTTGAATGTTCGACGTTCATTCCATACTCATAGAAGATGGATTCTCGCCTGCGCGGGAATGGCAGATTATTTTTGAAGAAGGTTCAATGTTCCTTCCACAATAAAAGCCGGTGCATCAGGACGCACCGTGCAAACGGCTTTCGCATGAAAATTTTCCTCGAGAGCGGTCGGCTGGATTTCATTCGGTTTCGGATTGACCCGTTTTCCATTTGCGAGTATAATGCCCAAATCAAACTTTAAGGACATTAAAAATATTTATAGCTGAAGTTGATGGATATCAGGGGTGGAAAATTTTTTGCACCTGTTTTGACGGGTGTGTATGTTTTGTGAAATATAATACAAATTGATGAGGTATATAAGATGCTTCTGGCACAAACGATGATGCAAGCTAATGATGGACTTCTGAATAAACTGCCGGATACCGCGACTTTTACCGGGGCAGGGTATGTTGCCTATGTTACACTTCTTGTGATTTATGTGCTGACGCTGGTTCTGCTTTCGTGTTATGGATTTCATCGTTACGTGCTGGTGTATTTGTATTATAAATACAAAAATAATACCGCCAAGCCTGCAAGTTATTTTCAGGAGCTGCCAAAGATTTGCGTTCAACTGCCGATGTTCAACGAGCAATATGTCGCCAAACGGATTATCGAGCATACCTGCCGGATCGATTATCCCAAAGACAAACTGGAAACTCAGGTCCTGGACGACAGTACGGATTCGACCGTTGAAATTGCGATGCAGACCGTTGAGCATTTCAAGCGGCAGGGATTTAATATTGAGTATATTCATCGCGATGATCGCACGGGATTCAAGGCCGGTGCCTTGGCCAATGGTTTGCAATATACCGATGCCCAATATGTGGCGATTTTCGATGCCGACTTTATTCCGCCGAAAGATATTCTTAATAAAATGGTTCATTATTTTACCGATTCGAAGGTCGGCATGATTCAATCGCGGTGGGATCACCTGAATCGCAATCATTCGCTGCTGACCAAGTCCCAGGCGATTTTGCTCGATGGGCATTTCATGATCGAACACACCGCCCGCAATCGTTCGGGGCGGTTTATGAGTTTCAACGGCACCGCGGGTCTTTGGCGTCGTCAATGTATCGAAGAAGCCGGCGGCTGGCAGCACGACACGCTGACGGAAGATTTGGATTTGTCGTATCGCGCGCAGCTCAAGGGTTGGAAATTTCTCTTTTTGCCTCAGGTGGTATCGCCGGCGGAATTACCGCCCGAGATCAACGCCTTTAAGCAGCAGCAGCACCGATGGACCAAAGGCGGCGCTCAAACGGCGAAAAAACTTTTACCGAAGATTCTGACCAGTCCGGTCGGATGGCGAATCAAGGGCGAGGCGTTTTTCCACCTGACAAGCTGTACGTGCTATATCTATATCGTCGTTTTGACGTTGATGCTCTTTCCGGTGTTGTATTTGCGTTTGACGGTTTTCCCGCACAGCACCCTCAGCCGATTTCTTTTTGACATATCGCTTTTCCTTCTGGCGACCTGTTCGGCCAGCGCGTTTTATATGGCTTCACAGCGAGAAATTTTCCGGCACTGGCACGATAAGATCAAGTATCTGCCGTTTTTGATGGCGCTGGGGATCGGTATTTCCATCAGTAATACCATTGCGGCGTTCGAGGGCTTTTTCGGCAAGTGCGGAGAGTTTGTCCGAACGCCGAAGTTCGGTGTTGAAACCTCGCAGGACCACAAGTGGAAACAGAAGATGGGGGCGATCAGTATCAAAAAGAGCATTGTGCCCTTTATTGAGATGGGCTTTGGCTTCTATATGCTCGGGTGCATTTTGATGTGTCTGCATTATGGAACCGCGCCGATGTCCGTTCCGTTTCTGGTGTTGTTTTCGATAGGATATTTTTATGTGAGTTTTTCCAGTTTCTATCTGCAGTATCAGATGGCTCAGCAAGCCAGGCAATATCATCGGCAGATGAAGCTTGAATCGACGAGTATCGCAGAAAACGAATCGATTTCTGTGGCGATGGAAAATACAGCGATTCCGCTGCCGTCGGACTCTTCGGTTTCGAGTGAAACGAGGCGATCCTGATTTGATCAAGCCGCTTTTGGAATCGTAAAAAATGAAAAGGCCCGAAAATCAATGAGACTTTCGGGCCTTTTTTCGTTGGACTAGTTTTTCATCAAACCCTTCAAAAAATTCACCGCCACTTCAATATCGGCGTAGGGGTTTTCGCCCACTTCGCGTTCGATGGTCAGGTAACCTTTGTAGCCGGTCTTGGCTAATTCATCGAGATAGGTGGGGAAATTAACGCCGCCCTGTCCCAGCGGGACTTCCTTGATATAAAGGCCGGCATCGTAATTTTCCTGGCTGTCGCCGGCGAACGAGTTATACAATTTTTCAGCATCCACGGGCTGAAGGTTGATGCCGTCTTTGGCGTGCGTGTGACGGATGTAGGGGGCGAGGGTTCGAACCGCCTGGGGGATGTTTTCCTTGCAGACCATCACGAGGTTGGCAGGATCGAAGTTCACACCGATCCCGCTCGGCAGGCCGATACCGTCGAGGAACC
This sequence comes from Phycisphaerae bacterium, assembly GCA_012514125.1. Classification (GTDB taxonomy): domain Bacteria; phylum Planctomycetota; class Phycisphaerae; order JAAYCJ01; family JAAYCJ01; genus JAAZAW01. The sequence goes on from JAAZAW010000165.1 coordinate 2,701, forward strand.
CTTTAAGGACATCCGCCGGTTCGGGGCCGGTTTCGATGGCGAACCATGCGCCGACCTGTTGGCCATAGCTGCCAAGTTCATAACAGGCCTGCTGCATGATTTTGTATCGGGGATGGGAAGGATCGGCGGGCACCACGCCGATATGGGTTGTGACGACGGTGGAGCTCAGTTCGCGTGCCAGGTCCATGACCCGTTTGGAATCCTCGATTTTTTGGATGTTTTCGGATTCGATCTGAAAGCCATGTCCGCCGAAGTCGCCGCAAACCGCCGCCACTTCCAAGCCGTTGTCTGCCAGCATTTTTTTCAGATCGGCCAGAGCCGTTCCTTTAAGTTTGGTAAAATGGGTTTCGCCCATCGTCGCATAAAGTTGAATACCGCTAGCACCGATTTTGGCCGCTGCCGCCAGAGAGTCTTTAAGACTTAAACGAAAAGATTCGACCATTACACCAATCTTAAATGTTTCACTCATGATTTTTCCTTAATCTACACTTTACAGTTATGTTGGTAAATTCAATCTGTAGCTTCACATTATATAATTTTGTTGTGTGGTTACAAACAAATATACCTGTTCTTTTGAGTTAGATTGGGGGCAAAATGGAAATCGCTTGAAATAAGGCGAGGTTTTGATTTAGAATCCATCGAAATTTGTTCTGTATGAATCGATCAATTTTATAAAAAAATCAGGAAAAGAATCATGGACCTTACGACGACAAGTTGGCAGGAGAGATATCGGGCCTCGGGAATTTATACGCTTCGATGCCGGTTGATGGATAAGCCGGGGATCCTGGGTGTTTTCATGTCCGAGATCGGCCGGAACGGGAAAAATATCGGCGAGGTCCGTATTGTGGGCGTCGATGCCGAATCCGTGATTCGCGATGTGACGGTATATTGCACCGGCAAGGACGATGTCGCTACGTTGGTGAAGAGCCTCAATAGCCTGGAGGGTGTTGAGGTGCTGGACGTTCGGGACGAGGTGATGGAAATTCATAAACGCGGGGTGATTTCGGTCCAAAGCCGTGTGCCGATCAATTCGATCAACGATCTGCGAATGGTTTATACGCCGGGGGTCGCTTCGGTGTGTAAGGAAATCGAGGCCAATCCTGCTTCGGGCTGGAAGCTTACGGGGTTATGCGACCGGGTGGCGATTGTGACCAATGGAACGGCGGTGCTGGGACTCGGTGATATCGGAGTTGTCCCGTCGCTTCCGGTGATGGAAGGCAAGGCTGCGATTTTCGCGGAATTTTCGAACATCAGCGCGTTTCCGATTCTTGTGGAATCGAAAGAGGTCGATGTCGTGGTCGAGACGGTTTGCCGAATCGCAAAGAGTTTCGGTGCGATTCAGCTTGAGGATATCGGGGCGCCGGCGTGTTTCGCGATCGAAGATCAACTTAAGGAACGGCTTGATATTCCGGTTTTTCATGATGATCAGCATGGAACGGCGACGGTATTACTGGCTGCGTTGATCAATGGATTGAAGATGACCGACCGAAAGCCCCAGGATGCTTCGGCGCTGATTTTGGGGGCAGGGGCGGCGGGCTATGCCATTGCGCGGATTTTGATGAATTTCGGGTTTAAGGATGTGGTGGTTTACGATTCGGTGGGTCCGATTTATCGTGGGCGGACCCGGAGCATGAATCCGTATAAGGAACGGCTGGCCCAGATGACGAACAAGGAAAATCAGCAATGTCCGCTGGCGGAAGGATTTAAAGGCAAGGATATTTTTATCGGTGTGGCCAGGCCTAATATGGTGAGCCGGGAGATGGTTGCATCGATGGTGAAAAATCCGCTGGTGTTCCCGCTGAGCAATCCGATCGGTGAGATTACCGTGCAGGAGGCGTATGAGGCGGGGGCGGCGATCGCGGCTGACGGACGGGCAATTAATAACGCGCTGGCGTATCCGGGATTGTTCCGCGGGGCACTGGACGCCCAGGCGAAGTCGATTACGATCGAGATGCAATTGGCGGCTTCCAACACGCTGGCATCGCTGGCATCGGATGGAGCTTTGCTGCCGAATATGCTCGATCGTTCAATCCACCGAAAGGTGGCCCAGGCGGTCGAGGCGGCGTGGAAACTTCAAAAATAAAAATCTGATATATTCAAAAAATAACATTGACGGACGACATCCATGAATGCCGTCCGTTTTTTTGTTGGGAAACGATTTATATAATTGTAGATTATTGCTAGAAAATCATTGTTATTTTTAAGTCGTAGTGATATCACATATTAACGCTTTTTTGCAGTATTGATAATCAGCCAGAAATATTCTGTGGTTGGTTTATATTTCGCGGCATCGTTTAAGCATTTAAAAATTAGGAGAATATACTCAATGCGGCCCAAAGATTTCAAAAATTCAATTTTCAAAAAAGTCATGGATGTCACCGGTTTTTATCATAAGGGTAAGGCGGGGCATGGCGTGTTTGACGCGAGTATGTTACTCAACAGCAAGAAGTTTTCGGAACAACATTTGAAATACCGTTCCGTTTTGAGTGAGGATCATCTGGGAGCTGACGCCGTCTTTGAACTGGCAGGTTCGCCGTGTATTTATTTTAAGAGTATTCAAGGTCCCACGCCGTCGTCAGAAGAATTGGCGCGGCTTCATCGAACGGCCTGGAACCACGGATTATCGCCGATGATGTGGGTCATTACGGCGACGCAGGTGATGATTTACAGCTGTTATTCCCGGCCTGAGCGGAAAGACAAGCTTGGGGCCGACAAGCACCTGATGGCGACGTTTGAAACGACGGATGAAGGTCTCAAGGCGTTGAATGAATTTGCGGGTAGGGTACAGATTGAGGCGGGCAGGTTCTGGCAACACGAGGCCGTTAAAAAAATCGATCGGGGTAAACGAGTGGATCGATGTTTGCTTCAGGAACTGAAGGAAAATCATGCCAAGTTGACGCAGGCGGGATTAGAGCCTCATGTGGCGAGAAGTCTTCTGGGCAGATCGATTTTGGCGGTATGGCTTAGCGACCGGGGAATTCTCGACGAGGCGTTCTTCCAGTCCAATTACGGAGTGAACAACTTTATTGAGCTTTTGGGAAATAAGGAAGCGAGCTATAAATTCTTCACCTGGCTTGACGATAAATTTCATCGTAATGTTTTTCCTCTGAAGTTTTCCTATATGGGTAAGACTTACGAAGAGAAAAAAATGGTTCAGGCCGAATATCTGGAAATTGTTCAGAAAATGTTTGATGGGCGGCGGACCAAAAAAAATCTCAAACAACCCTGGATTTATGATTTTGGGATCATTCCGACGCAGTATATCAGCGTGACATACGAAATGTTTACCGGCCCGGACGATCCAAAGCTTTCGCCGGTGCAAAATACACCGTACACGCCGGTGAATCTTGTGGAATTGGTGGTTTCAAAAGCTTTTGAAGTGAATAAATCCGACGGTAACGTTCTGGACTTAGCGTGCGGTTCGGGCGCATTTCTGGTCGAAGCGTTTCGGCGGCTTGTGGCAAGAAAAATATCCAGGGGCGAGAAGTGGACGCGGAAGATTGTGCGTCAAGCGCTTCACGAACAGCTTTATGGGTTAGATATGAATTTCGATGCACTGCAGATTGCGGCATTTTGCCTGTACTTGACTGCGATGGACTTGGATCCCGACCCAAAGTCGCCTGATACGCTGAATTTTGAGCCGTTGATCGGCCGCAATCTTATCGAGGCAGATGCGTTCGATGTTTTTGCCCCGTTTAATGTCCAGGAGCCTTTCCGTTCGAAAAATTTTGTTGCGATCGTGGGCAATCCGCCGTGGACGCGAGGCAAGGACAAAGGTTTAGCCTGGGAGTATTGTCGTCAGCTTCAATATCCGCTGGCCAGGAGCGATACGCCCGACCAGGCGATTCTCTGGCGCATTTCACGATTTGCGGGTAAAAAAACGGCGATTGGTTTGATTCTTCACGCCAGTCCCTTTTTCAGTCATGCCCAGCCGGCGCTCAAGGCCAAACGCACCCTGTGGACTCGTTTTACGACCAAACGAGTCATCAATCTCTGCGATTTACGGCACGACGGTTTATTCCCGCATTCAATCGCACCGGCATTGGTTTATATTGCCCTGGGCGAGTGTCCTGAGGATAGTGATACGTGTCTGGTGTCGCGATGCGATCGAACGGATAATTTCAGATGTCACGGCATCATCGAGCTTCACGACACTTACAAGAAGGAAGTTTCGGTTATCGAACTTGCGGAAGACCCTGATTTGCTCAAAATCGCTTCCTGGGCGGGTTACGGTGATATGGATTTGATTCGAAAATTACGAAATAATTTTATTACATTGGATGATTTTTGTGAACGGCTCCGTTGCCGAAAGCGACTCAATCGAGGCCAGGGATTTCAATTGACCAACGGCAACAAGAATGTATCCGAATTGGTCGGATTGCCCTGGCTCAAATCAGGAGAGTTGGGCGAATTTATCCTTGAGGCCAAGCGGCTGCCAAAACTTCCGCCGGTGAGTTTTTACAGTCCGCGAAATCCCGGTATTTATTGTGGACCATTGGTCATTGCCGTTCGTGGTTTGTCGCATGATCGATTCAAGGCTGCGTTTTGCGATCAGAATGTCGCCTATACCGAGGAATATTATGGGTTTTCGTTCGCCACCGCCTCCGATGATCGCCCGGCCCATTATCTCAATGCGATTTTCAACTCGAGTATGGCGACGTATTATCTGTTTTTAACCGGCTCGGTGTGGGGCATCGAGCGTGACAAGATCGAGCCTAACGATTTAATGAATTTTCGGATTCCCTGGTTTGATCAGGTGAAAAAATCATACATTGACAAGGTGTTGAACATAGAAGCGGCGATTCTCGAAGAGTTGAAAAGCGAAAAAAAAGTCAGTGATAAGCTTCGCCAAAAACTCGATCGGGCGGTCTTCGATTTATATGGGCTTAATGAGATGGAACGGGCGATGGTGCTTGATACGGTCAATCATACGCTCGATCTCAAGACCCGGCGGGAAAACTCCCATGCAGTCACCGAGCCGGAGAGTGATGATCTGGTTTCGTATGTGCAGCATTTTGCGTCGGCGATGGGGGCGAGTGATTCTGTTTCGGGAACGGTGTTTGATGTTCCCGATTCGCCCTTGCAGGTGGTCAGAATAAATTTGGAAAAGTCATCGGATATCGCGATTGAAACCAGACAGAATCTTTATACACTGCTTAATGAAATCGCCGGCGATCTTCCATCGAGTCAGGTATCCAGGTTGTTTCCGTTAAAATTCAAAAAGGTCGATGCGGGTTCTGATATTTATATTTTCAAACCTTCGCAACGCCGGCACTGGACTCTCGCGGCCGCTCAGAACGATGCCTGTCGTTTGATGATGGATCGTCAGAAAGCACCCCGGTGATTGGGGCCGTTCGAGGTTGTAGACAATTGTGTTTCGGCGGAATCAAGACTGTTTTCCGGCTGTTTTGGGCGGAGCGATGGTCTCTCGCTCGACTTTTTCCATAGGAATAATGACGACTTTTCCTCTAAGAGTGTCCTGCCAATTTTTGATGCAGTCTCGGACGACGGCGGCGGTCGCCGCAAAGTCCGGGCGAATGACGGAAAGCCCTTTTCCCAGAGTTTTTATCCCTTCATCGATCGGATCATCCAGGCTGACGATGGACACATCCTGCGGAATACTCAGGCCGTGTTTGAGGCATTCTTCGTGAACTTTGTTTACGGCAGCCCCATACGAGCAGACCCAGGCGGAAACATGGACAACGTCGGGAGTTATCTCCCGTTCCATGTCGGTTACCTGGAGTAACGCGTTGGGTTGAATAGGGATATTCAATTCACGGTGAGCGTCGAGATAACCGGCCAGTCGCTGTCGAAAGTCGAAATGCTCCTGCATTCCGTTGATGATACCGACCGTTTTGTGACCTATGGCATAAAAATGTTTCACCGCGTTGCATACGGCCTGTCGTGAATCAGCGCAAATATTCACCATGTTGGGAAAGATGTTCCGCGGGACAGCGGCGATGATTCTCGTTCCTTGGTCGGAAAGCTGTTTTAATTGAAGAATCATTTCGGGCAGGGGGTTGATTGTCAGGATAATCACATCCCGATGCAGAAGCGGATCCAGCCGATCATTGGCATGACGGATTTCCACGCTCAAAGGAGGATCAAACTCCGGAGAAACCAACTGCCGAAGAATTTTACTTGAGAAAAAACCTTCGGTCGAATCATCCCAGCAGGGCAAAGTAACGATCATTCGCTGGCGTTGATTTTCTGTGTGGGCGGCTTGTGAGTCATTTGAAATGTTGGATACATCCAGAGTTGATATTTTGTTTCCGACGATCGTGCCGACGCGTCTTCGGCGGCTGATGTATCCTTCATTTTCCAGTTGCGACATCGCCTTTCGGACGGTATTTCGACAGACATTCAATTGTTGAGCCAATTCCGTTTCTGTTCCGAATCGTTCTCCCGGACGAGCACCGGAGGCAATAATGTCGCGAAGAATTTCTTCCCGTACGCGAACGTGAAGATTTTTGCTCGATGTGTTGGTCGAGAGGTTCGGTATTGATTCAGATTGTTGAACTTTCGTATTCATAACAAGTTTTATGGCTCTCTTACATTAATTATACAATTCTCGTGATCAATATCAACATAATAATGAACAATTCGAGTTCCGAAATGTTCATTTCGATCGTAACATCTTGTGTTTGCAGAAATAATCGATGTTTGGCCTTTTTTTCTTTAACGGACGATTCAAATATGTTCATATTATTCTATTTTAGAGAGTAATTATTCATATTGTTCTTGACTGTAGTGCAATATCTTGGTAAACTCAATGTGTTACCAATGGCAATCCAAAGGTCATTGGCGAATCGAATGTTTGACACCTTAACTTGTCTTGAAACATGAATGAAAGGATGACCTTTCTTTCGAAGCAACCATGCATTTTTATACAGAAGGAGAATCGCGATGAGGCAGAAAGTGGTTTTGTGTGGGTTTCTGTTAGGGTTGACGATGGCTTTGCCGGTAACAGCGCAAGTGGTTTTTGAAAGTGATTTTACGGGGCCGCAAGGGGAGCCGATTGCATCTCTTTCTCAGTGGTCTACCGTTCTTGCTCCTTCGGTAACGACACAGACAATCGATAACAATATGGGCAAACTTCATAATACCGGTAACGGTTGGTATTATATGATGATCCGTGCCGATAAGGCGGAAGAAGTCGCCTGTAATTTCCAGCCGATTTCCACCACCGGCAACCGGTTCGAACATACGGTCTATCGGGCTGAGTCAACAGATAATGATTATGCGTTGATGCACCGGGTCTGGCTGGCGCCGCGGTCGGATGTCGATGAAAAGGCTTTTGCTTGTGCCGGAGAAAGAGCGATTTTGAATGTCCAATGGAGTAAAACCAGCAACAATACAACGATTGAATTACGAATTGCTCATACTCCGAATGGAGTGATTGCTTATAGCTTTCCCACTGTCTCGGTAGATCTGGATGGGGGAGATCAACTTCGATTGGCGCTGGAACTTCGTGACGGTGATGGAAGCGATATTCGGATCGCATACAAGATCTATAAGGTCGCTACCGATACGTGGGGAGAGTGGATTACCTCGCCATGGTTTGATCCGACCGATTCTGCTTATGGAGCCAATGCGTTCGCCGCCGACTGGAAAGACCGGTGGAACAACAGTACCTATTATTACATTGAAACGAATAGTCGAAGCGGGAATTTGGAGAGTACCGCCTGGATCGACGATGTCCAGGTGACGGGTGAGCCTCTCCAGGCAGAACCTCCGGTAGTTTTCGAAAGCGATTTTTCCGGTACGCAGGGTGATCCGGTTGCTTCATTGAATCAATGGTCGAATGCTGCGGCACAATCCGGGACGACGAGGACGATCGATAACAACATGGCGAGATTTTATGGTAACGGAACCGGATGGTATTATCAGAGCATTCGTGCCGACAAAGCGGAAGGTGTGGCTTTTAATTTTCAGCCGATCTCAGCCGTTGGTAATCGTTTCGAGCATACGATTATGAATGTCGATACGACGGATACCGACCGGGGATTGATGCACCGTGTTTGGTTATCGCCGTTTTCGAACATCACAGTACCGGGTTATGAAGCACCGGGTGAACGCGTGATGCTGGATGTTCGATGGAATAAAACGACCAATGCCATATCCTTTTGGTTGAAGGTAATCAATACCGCGACATCGGGTGTCATCGCCTGTGAATTGACAGATTCGGTGGACCTGGACGGCGGGGATCATCTTCGATTGGCGCTTGAACTGCGAGACGGTGGTGGAAAAGATGTTCGAATTGCGTATAAGGTCTATAACGGTTTAACTGGTATTTGGAGCGACTGGACAACCTCGGCATGGTTTGATCCGACGGATTCGACTTATGGTGTGGATGCGTTCGGCTCTGACTGGAAAAATCGTTGGACCAACAATACCTATTACTATATCGAGCATAATTGCCGTATCAGTGGCAGCACTCC
>JAAZAW010000166.1 GCA_012514125.1 Phycisphaerae bacterium
AAAAATTGGATCGCGCTTCACCATTGGTGGAGTTCCTCCGAACGTCTCGAACACTGGGCCCGCGATTATCCCGGTATCACCTTCATCGTCGGTCATGCCGCCACCGATTTCAAGAAAATCATCGAAAAATACGACAACGTCTATCAATGCACCTGTGCGTGTTTCGTCCCGCCGTTCTTCGCGACCATGAAACAAATGGTGGATGTCTTACCGGCGGAAAAAATTCTCTACGGCTCCGACGCCCTCGACCTCGATTTCGCCACCGGCATCGGGCCGATCGCTCTGGCGGACTTCCCGGAAAAAACAAAGGAAATGATCCTCGGCCAAAACGCCCTGAAATTGATCAAAAAATTAGGCTGGAATATCGATCTGGCCACATGACTCGAATAAGGTGGGTTTTCAACCCCATCGCTTTAGAGGTATCAAAAATTATTTTTACAGGAGAAACTCATGAATATCGGTGTATGTCTGGAAGCGGTCTTTACAAATTTGTCGTTCGAAGAACGCATGGCCAAAGCCTCTGCCCTGGGCTTTAAATTCGCGGAATTCTGGATGGTCAATATGACCTACAAAGGCACCCCGGAGGAACTCGCCAAACTTCAACAAAAATACAGAATCACACTCACCAACTCGGTCATCGGCTCGCCCGACGGCTCGATCGGCGGGGGACTCACCAACCCCAAAAATCGTCCCCAATGGCTCGAACAGGCCAAAATGACCCTGGATTATAACAAACGCGCCGGCATCGGCGCAACCATCGTCTGCACCGGCAACGTGGTCCCCGGCATGACCGAAAAAGAAATGTTCCAGTCCGTTCTCGACGGAGTCCGTGCCACCGCGGACCTCGCCGAAAAATATGGCGTCACCCTCATCCTCGAACCTCTCAACACCCGCTACGATCATGCAGGCTACTGGATGGACCATAGCGACAAGGGTGCCGAAATCTGCCGGCAGGTCAACTCGCCGCGAGTCAAAATGCTCTTCGATTGCTATCACATGCAGATTATGCACGGCGACCTCGTCAAACACATCCAGAAACATATCGATGTCATCGGCCATTTCCATTCCGCGGGTGTTCCGGGACGTCACGAACTTTTCGGTAGTGAAATTCATTATCCAAAGCTCATTCAGGAAATCCAAAAACTCAACTACACCGGTGTCTTCGGACTGGAATATTTTCCCGAAATGACCAATCACGAAGAATCGCTCAGTCAAACACTGACGTATTTGCAGAGGCAATAATGTCGTGAATGTACGGCAAATCACATCATGCTCCCGGCAGGGCGTTATAAGACTCGAATATCAGAGCAGCATCGATGGTATCGAAGACTGGGCGTTGGTCAATCCGCCGAAAAATTTCGAGACATGGATCGTCTGCATTCATGGCCACGGTTCGCACGGCGATCAACTCTATACCCGACAGGACATTCGCGATCGCTGGCTTGGGGTGTTTCTCGATGCAGGCTATGGAATCCTGACGCCCAATCTGCGCGATAACGCGTGGATGGCACCGAATGCGGCGGAAGATTTGCGAACGATACTTGACCATCTTCGACGAACATACCAGGCCCGGCAATTTATTTTCGCCAGTGGCTCGATGGGGGGCACGAGCAATCTGATCTATGCGGTTTTACATCCGGAAGATGTCGCCGCGGTGGTCTCGCTGGGTGCCGCGAGCGACCTGGCCTCGTATACCGTCTGGTGTCGAACGATCGGCACCGGTATCGTCAAAGAAATTGCCGACACCATTGAATCCGCTTATGGCGGAGTTGCTCAACAGAGGTCCGCTCTCTACAAGAAACATTCTGCGCTGGAAAACGTCTCACGCCTGACAATGCCCGTGTTTCTGGCTCACGGTGAAGCGGACGAAATAATCCCCGTTGAGCAATCACGGCTGCTTGCGGAAAAAATGGTGAAATGCGACAACTTTATCTACCGGGAAATTCCCGAAGGAAATCATGATTCTCCGCTCGAGCTGATGGCTGATGCGATAGCGTGGATTAAGAAACATTTTTGAACCGTTTACCGATCCAAAGGTAACGCATTTTTTTCTCTTTTGGCCGCATGGGGTTACCTCATCGGGCGGTTTTTCTCCAGGCCTGAAAATGCGGAAGAGATCAATCAAACACTGTTCCTTAAATCTTTGTTAAAAACAATTTATCCTGCTGTTTATTTTGAAAAACTTATTTGACGGCGAGCCGGCTTTGTGTTATATTAATTAATACGAGGTATTCAATGATATTAGCTATTCTGCCCCAACAAATTGCTTTATTCATTGAGCGGAAGTTGTCAACCATCAACCGCCACATCTTTGATTTAGAAAGAATTTTAGATAGTTCTCAAAAATTACCCCAGGTGGTTCGTTCACAACCCCGTCAGCGTGAAACCGATTATTCTCGCGTTATCCCCGAACAATTCGACATCGATTAATTGCGGAGTCCCCTTAAGATCGTGGGGTTTGCTCAATTGTCGTCTGACGCCGGGAAAATAGCGATGACCGTTCGGTTATGGGGAAATAACAGAATTTGCGGAAAGTAGTTGGAAGTCTTAAAAGTTAAAAGTTAGAAGTTGAAACTTTGTTTAACTTTGATCACTTAGACTGTAGTCCTCGCCCCAACCCCCAAAGCCAAAAGCCCGAAGCCCAGATCCCGCCGTGTGGCCGAATGCAGATTTTCGGAAGAATAAAAATACCCAAAAACATAAACGCTTTATTTGAATGAAGATAAGAATGAAAAATATTCTTATTTTTGTCGATTTGACCTGGGCAGGAATTTTGAAAGATGAAAACTCGGTGCAATTTTCATGAATTTGCATCTAATTTCATGTTTTTTTCATGTCGGACCCCGGATATTCGAGAGATAACAGGGGTGCCATAGAAACCGCTATAGAAATCTTTGATTTTGGGTGAAAACAGATGATGAAAAAACCGTCGTTATTTTCAGTAAATTGCCTCATTTTTTGCAAATCTGACAGT
>JAAZAW010000167.1 GCA_012514125.1 Phycisphaerae bacterium
AGGCGTTATTGATGGGCATGTTGCCTATTGAAGCGAAACGTTGCGGGTTATTTAGTTTGGGGGCTATTTCGTCGGTGTATCGTTGGCGAGCAGCGAGAAAAAGGGATTCGCGTTGGGCGATTTTTTGTTCGGAAGTCAGATCGGTGCGGGCGTAAAAGGCTTGGAGATCGTCATAAACCTCGGCCATGAAATCATTAACAATTTGGTTGTCTTCCAGGAGGTCATCGGCTTGTTTGAGAAGTTCGCAATCGAGGCCCAGGGTTTGACAGATAAACTCCCTGCTGCCCTTGCGGCCGACGAAGGTGGCGACGCTTTCGTTGAATTCGCTGTCGCTGGTGGAATAAACGGTGTTGTGGGTCAGTTCGTGGACGACCAGTTCGGCGAGCCTGCCTTCATCGAGGACAAGAATGGAGGAAAAGACGGGGTCGCGGAAATATCCCAGGGTGCTGTAGGCCATTGCGCCATAGATTGTGACGTCATAACCTTTGGCTTCAAGTTGTCGGGCTTTTTCGTTGGCCTGTACTTCTTTGAAATAGCCTAAATATTGTATTTTCCCGATGATAGGGAATTTCCATGTCAGCGGTTCGAGCGCATCTTTTCGGGAGGCACTGAGGTTATACGCGGCAGGTCCGTCGCCGGTATCGTAAAAGGTGGTATACGTTTTTTTGACTTTCAGGCCAAGCGAATCGCGTGCGTAGTCGCGAACCTGACGAATCCAGAGAAGTTTTTCGTGGGTCTGGTCTTCGAGAGTCGGGTCGCTCAGGACCTTGTCGAGGGAGACGGCGTTGCTTACGACGTTCAGTTGGCCTGCGCCGGCGGTAAAGATATATCGTAGGTCCATAGAGACACACCCCGGATTGGAGATCGCCAAAATCGGTAAAATTGCGATACTGCAGAGTATCGAAACCCGTCGCGGTCTCGCGAACAATGTCCATTGACAGGATTTTATCCTGTTTTTATTTGTCATACAAATCATTTTCGACCTCAAAAATCAGCAGGTTCAGCACTATTCCTGTTTTGTTAATATTTTTATCAGACGAAAAGCGGTAGATTTATTGCGGAGAGGTCTTGATTACGGGAGGGTGTACACATCGCTTTTGCCCGGAATGAGCATGTCAAATACTTGGCTCACTTCTTCGTTTCGCATACGGATGCAGCCTTTACTCATAAATTTTCCGATGCTGTCGGGTTCGGTGGTTCCGTGGATTCCAAATCCGGTTCGTCCGACGGTATCGCCTTCGACGCCCTTGAGTCTGAGCCAGTAGCCGCCGGTGGGATTGTCCTTGTCGTTTGGTTGATAAACCTGGTTGGTGTCGGGGTCTACGTAAAGCGGGCGTCGGATGCGGTCTTCGACCAGCCAACGTCCTAGGGGGGTATTGTCATTTTTGCCGAGACCGACTTCATATTTGGCAAAGAGGACATCCTGGAGGAAGACGTACATTTTTAATTCGTGTTTGATGACCTTAAGGTGAATGGGGCCATGAACGAGTTTGAGTTTCTGTCCGACACGAAGTTTGCGGGGGTCGTCGATGTGGTTGATTCGGCAGATTAATTCATAGGGGACGTCGGATTTTCGGGCGATATTCACCAGATTATCACCGGATTTGACAGAGTAATAGGAGGCGAGTTTATCCTGCGGGTAAACCTTTGGCGAAAGAACGGTTTGCGAGCCGATCTCGACGGCACGGTCGCGAAGCGGGATGGCGGATTCGTCGCAGAAATGTTCAGCGAGGTATTCGTTGAGAATGGTTCTGGCTTCGATGGTTTTTCCATCATTGATCAGGTCATTGGCTTTTTTGAGGATTTTATCCGCCGGAGATTCTTTTTTGGGTTCGATTTCTTTTTTTTGGGCGGGAGGTGCCGGTTGCTCTTTGACGTTTTTCGTCTGGGTTGGAGCGGCGAGCAGCGGTAATTCAGGTTCAGCTTTATCAATAATGATCGTATTGGGCTGAATGGTCCTGACGATGGTGTCGTTTTTGACGATATTCTGGTTTTGTGTCGATGCTTCGGGGCTTAACAGGTGGTAAAGCAGCCAGCCTGCGCCGATAAGGATCATAATTGTCCCGAGGAACCGGATGATTCGGAATTTTTTTGTATAACGACGGTTTGGCCGACGGGCCGCGTACATCATCGCTGAGTAGTCTTTTTGCATCGTTTTTGAGCCTCTCTTTGAATCTCCAGGGGCACCTGTTTTTTATGTAAATTCCGGAAATTGAAGGAAAAGGCGCGTCGGGACGCACCGTACAAAATTATTTATTGTTTGATCCAACTGTTTTTACCATTATAGTCTTGAATCACTCAAAGGCAAGGGTAAGAGAATGATCGGTAAAAATAGCAGGTGTTTTTTTACGGTGTTACGGTTTCATCCATTTCGTAGGTTTCAATGACGGGCGGTTCGTGGATGATTTTGAACTGCTCGCAGTGACAAAACGGACAACAGGCCGTCGTGGCATCGAGTTCGAATTCCTGATTGCACAGCAGGCAACATCCGCCGGGGGCTTCGGAATGGACTTCGATGTGCGACGATTCGAAAATGGGTTCGACGGCGATTTCCTTCCAGAGTCGATTGAGTTTTTCGGGATCGATCGAATCGGCGGAAGAATCGTAATGAATCATTACTTTTCGGAGACGTCCTTTTTCGTGGGCAAGTTGATGTTTCATAACCTGATAAATTTGCTTCACGAGCGTTTCTTCGGTTATCATGATCCGCCCTTTCAACAGGCAAGCTGTTAATAAATTTATTTCGTTAATTCTAGCAGTCTACGAATTTCTTTTAAATTATATGCAGGGATTTCACACTTTGTTGGCGGCGCCGACTTGCCGGTCCAGAAATAGCGCATAGGCGAGGAAGATGGTTGCGCCGATATAGCAAAGAGCGTAGCCTGCGGCTTGGAGCAGGTATCCGGGGGTGATATGGGCATCGACCTGGTTAAGGGCATCGAGCATCCAAAACACCTGAAAATTCGGCAGCAGGATATAGAGTGCGGAAAAGCCCAGGGTTGCCGGAGTTAGAGGTCCGTGGATTTTATCGAGCAAGAGCCAATCGACGATCATGCCGAGGCACAAAATTACCAGCGCGATGACGAGTGTCCAGACGACATTGAGCCGCGTGGAGCAGACGAGACAGATTCCGGCGAGGACCCAAACGGCGAGGATGAGCAGGATGCAGGCATAGAAGATATCGAGGGAATAGCCCTGGCCGAAGGATTGGAATTTCCAGTGTTTATCGAAAAATCCGGTGAGGATCGCGGCGAAGGCGAGGAGGGGTAATCCGATGGCCATGGCGGTGGGCGAAAACTGCCAGTCGAACATATAGTTTGCGAGTCCGGCGAAGATCAGGGCGATACCGGCGGCACCGAGTCCAAAGACAATGACGGGGATATCGCGTTCGATGTAGGCGGCCCAGAGGACGCCATGTCGGAGGACGAGTTGAAAGACAATGAGCATGAAAATATTTGCCATCAGGAGCGAGGCCATGACTCCGAGAAATTTTCCGGAGATAAAAGTCAGGCGATTGATGGGTTTCGAGACGATGGTGAGGATGGTTTGATCGTCGATTTCTGCGGAAATTGCCCCTGAAGCGGAAAAAGTTGCGAGCAATAATCCGAAGACGAGAATTGTGGATAGACACAGGTCCTGAAGCATTTTATTGTCGTCGTCGAGAGTGAAAGCGGTGACGGAGGGAGCGAGGGTCATGATACCTAAAGCCAAAATTAATAGAACTCCGAAAATCGGCTGACGTATTATCTGTAGAAAAGTGACTTTTGCGATAGCGTAAATTTTCATAAAAGGTCATCCAAAAAACGTTTTAAACCATAAGGAAATCGATAGTAACGTAATTTTCTATAAAATGTTGTTCAAAATACTTTAAACTGGACTTGTTGTTGTTATATTCATACGATAGTTTAACCGAATTTGTTCAAAGTTTGTATATGAAAAGTGAAAAGCGAGTGGAAGATTTCGGTTTTACCGTGTAATAATATTGAAGAATGTTTTTGTGGTCTGGGACGTCTGCGGAAAATTCAGTCGAACCGCATCGAACAGAAATCACTTTCAGTTACATAATGGGATGTTTTTGAAAATCAGGAGCACATATGCACCGAGCAGACAAACGATCTGAGCTGGCAGCTGTTGTCGGATTTACACTGCAAGCTTTTTTATTCGGTCTTTTTCTGATTCTTTTCATGGTCAACAACAGCGTGGCGACCTTTGCGGAAAGTTGGCATTTTTTAGCAGGGGCCGGGATTTGGTTTTTGATTTTCATCGAGCTATACCAGCAACGTCTGGCATGGCAGCAGCGGGTGGAAGTCGAAGAACTCGAGCGTCAGCGTCTTCAGCGGATCGGCGGAACGGAAAGCGTTTTCGAGCAGATGCGGGTGGATGAAGAGTTGCCGATGGAACAGCGGCTTAAGCTGGTCAAGAAATGGTTTATTCCTATTTTTTCGATTATTACGTCGGGGCTTCTTCTTTTATTTGCGGTTCGATTGCTTCCGGGCTGGTTGCCGATGCAATGGGTGAATGACGCCATGGAGACGCCGCTTCGGAACCAGGCATCGACGTTGATTGTTGTCGCGGGGGTGGGTTTGGTTTGTTTCTGGACGTCGCGTTATTGTCTGGGGTTAAGCCGAACGTCGGGGTGGCGGTTGATGCGAGCGGGCGCCAATTATATGATGGGTAACGCGATCATGTGTTTGGCGCTGGCGGTGGTGTTGGGGCTTTCTTATTATGATATAAAAATGCCGGAACGCGTTTTGGCGAGAGTGATTCCGGTGCTCATGTCGCTTTTGGCGATTGAAATTATCTTGAACCTGATTCTGGACATGTACCGTCCTCGAATTACGGGCGAAGAATATCGTCCAAGTTATGAATCGCGATTTTTGGGGCTTTTCTGTGAACCTGAGGGCGTGGTGCGGTCGATCGCCCATACGATCGATTATCAGTTCGGGTTTAAGGTTTCCGAG
>JAAZAW010000168.1 GCA_012514125.1 Phycisphaerae bacterium
GATCGACAAAATGGAAAAGACGATCGACAAAATGGAAAAGACGATCGACAAAACGAGAAAGTCGATCGACAAATCGGGAAAGTCGATCGACTTTTTGCCTCTGACGATCAACTTTTGACGATTTTTGATCGTTTTTTTGTCTTTGTCGGTCGATTTTTTGGCGTGTTCGAGCGGTTTGGGGTTCCGGACGATCCATAATATTGACCAAAAACCTCTCCTTAGGCGGGAGGTGTCTTACCCAACGCAGTTCAGCGACCGCGAGCGGGCTTTGGGCTTTGGGCTTTGGTCGGAAATCACAGACTCAGCGACCGAATTTATAACATCGTTTCGACCTCCAACTTCCAACTTCTAACTCAGCTTCTAACTTCCAACTTCGTTTACTGAAAACATCCACAACGACATTCCGAACAATGAAGAGTTATGATTTTTCCCGGAGCCGATATTCTTTCGGGGTACAGCCGAACCAGGTTTTAAAGACTCGCGAAAAATAATGGCTGTCTTTAAAGCCTGTCTTGTACGCGATCTCGGAGATCGTGCGGCGCGGATCGTTGAGCCATTCGACGGCTTTTTCCAGTCGAACCTGCGTCAGGTAATGGCATAGAGTAAAACCATTTTCTTCACTGAAGATTCGTGACAGATAATACGGACTGATGTCGAGTTTTTCTGCGATATCGTCCAATGAAATCTGGCGGTTGAAATTGTTCAGGATGATTTCCCGGGCTTGCTGCATGATCTGATGGCGGCGGATCACGGAGGTGTTTTTTTTAGGAGCGTTTTCTTTCTGCATCATTCGATAGATAATTTCCAACAATCGTAATTGAACGAGTGTCTTGCTGAATTCCCGATTGGCGGTAAAATCGCGGAAAAGACAGGCGAAATCTTCCGCCATCTGAAGATGATGATTTCGGGCGACTTTGGACATTTGCAACGGAGTTGTTTTTTTCAGCAGCGATTCTTCCCCGTCCCATCGAAATTGAATGAGATAAACCTCGAAAATGGAGCCGGAGGAAAATACATCCCGATGAGGCATATTGGCAGGAGTATAGATCACATCGCCTTCCTGAGCGGTGATACTGTACGCAGCGGTCTTGACCGTGACCTGGCCCCGGAGGACAAAGATTAATTCCGAACAAGAGTCGAAATGCTCGTGCTCGGCCCAGATCGGGTCAAAGATCGAGCGTCCGATCGTGCGAATCGTCGGCAATGAAACGCACGTTTTTTCTTCAGCTTGATTTCGGGTTGTCTGCATATTTTTATTGACCTTTCCCACATCAGGCCAGTTGAAAATCAGGTTTGTATCATCGTCCGAAATTTTCTATCCGCACGGTTTTTCCTGTGCGTCGGGACTCTTCGGCGGCAAAGACCATCAGGTGCGATTCGAGGGTGACCTCGGGGCCGGTCTTGATCAGCGAGGGATCGTTCTGCCGGATGGCCTGAATGAAGGCATGGATCAAGCGCTGATCGCCGCCGCCGTGGCCGCCGGTGAGGTCCGTGGCCAGGGAGTTGACATCGAGTTCGGTCCACTCTTCCTTATTGAAATCGAAGATTCGGATTTTGTTTTCATCGCCTTCGAGGTAGCCATGGGAACCCATGATGCGGGTTCGCCGGCCATGGGGGGTAAAGGCGGTCATCGTGAGGGAGGCGGTGATATCCCCCTCGAAGTCCAGATTGACCACCTGATGGTCTACCACGTCATTGTCGCAGGCATAGACGCATCGGCCATAGGGACCGGTGCGAAGGGCGGCCTCCAGGGCGTCGGGAGTCATCTGGTCGGTGACCATGTTCAGGGGCCAGCCCAAGTCGCCGGCCTGGAGTTTCTGGAAATAGAATTTTTTGGCGGAATAGGGGCAGTCGTTATCTGCCAGGGGGCAATCCATACAACGGTCGGCGGCGCCGGCGGGCTGTTTGGATTTTTGGAAATGGCTCAGGTGGCCGAAGGAGGAGACGGCGAGGCATGGTTTTCCGACCCACCATCGCAACAGATCTAGGTCGTGACAGCACTTGGCCAGGAGCATGAAGGAGGAGCGGGACTCGTTGCCGAAATTTCCGCGGACGAAGGAATGGGCCTGGTGCCACCAGGCGACGCCTTCGAGGTGTTGGATCGTGCAGACCTCGCCGAGGATGCCGGAAGTGATCCGTTCCTTGATTTTTTCGTGATACGGGGCATATTGGAGGCCATGGCAGACGCCGAGCATGACGCGATTGTTCCGGCAGGCGTTGACGATGGCCCGGCAGTCCTGAGGGGTCGGGGCCATGGGTTTTTCCAGCAGGAGGTGGTAGCCTTTTTCCGCGGCAGCAACGGCGGGAGCCACATGCAGTCGATCGGTGGTTGCGATGATGAGGGCATCGGCGAGCCTGGGCCGGGCCAGCAGATCTTTCCAATCGGAGAAGACCTGGTCCTGGGGGATGTTGTGTTGGCGGGCGGCCTCGTTGCGCTGATATTCACGGGGTTCGGCCACGGCCACGATTTGGGCGTGTTGATTTTCGTTCAAGATGGACGATCCGAAGCAGTTGAGTCCTCGACTGCCGGCACCGATCAAGGCGAATGTTATTTTTTTGTTCATCCTTTTAATCTTTCTTTCAAGATAACCTGAATACGGAACCTCTTTTTTCATTTTTGAAAGGTTTCGCACCCTTGCATCCCTCGGAAGCTCAGGAACCGGGGGAAAAATCGATTTTCAATAGAGCCATGGAAATTCTTATTTTAAGACTTCATTGCCGGATTCCAAGTTTTAATCCGAATAGTCGGTAATATTCGTGTCTGCCTGCAAATCCCGCAGGTTTTCGTTTATACGGCCTTAGGTGGGTTTATTTTTCTGGCTGAACATCGTCAGCCAGAAAATGGCGCCAAAGAGTATTCCCGATCCGATAACGACGTTCCATGTCGGAATTTCGGCAAGGAAGATCAATCCGAGAATTGCGGCAATGACCACCCGACTCATCCCCGTAATCGACCCGGCGACGGCGGAAAGGTATTTAAACCCCGTGGTGATGGCGAATTGCCCGATGGCGCCGGTGATTCCGCATGTCAGCAGGAAGATCCAGGTCGCCGGGGTATATTTTTCATAGTGTTCATTGAGAACTGCGGGCCAGGTTAATAATGTCCCGAGGCCGAAGAGGAATAACAGGACGGTGACCGTGTGGTTGCTCTGTCGGGCGAAGCAGAGCATAATGATAGCCAGTGCCCCTGTAAACCCGGCTCCAAGCCCGATGAGGTCGCCGATGTTGGTATGCCCGAAACTCGGGTTGATGATCAGGAAGATTCCGGCGCAGGCGATCGCCAGGACTTTCCATTCGCGAAGGGAGACGTGTTCCCGAAGAAAAATGGGAGAAAGCATGGCGACGAAGACCGGATAGGTCATGTTCAAGAGGTTGGCATTGGTGATGGTGGTAAATTCTATGGCGTAATAGAACAAGAAGACGGCGATGAGATTAAACACGCCTCGAAGGATCAGGACGATGGGGTTTCGCGGTTCGATTTTGGTTTGCCGGATTCCCATGTATCCTAAAAGCCCCCCCAGGCCGATGGCAAAACGCATGAAGGTAATCATGGAGGATGAGGCCCCATCGTTCTGGGCGAACTTGGCCAGGAGAGTGCTGAGGGCAAAGCAGAACGCCGAAACAATGATTTGACTGTGATAGACCCAGACGGGATATCGAGTACAGGATTCATCCTGCGGAAGCGGAATTTCAACGGCCGGTTTCATTGTATTATTTTATCTGTGAAAAAATAAACGTATAATGTTCCGTTTAATCATAACAGGGATATGGCCTGATGAAAAGGTGAATATTTTGCGGAAACGTATATTAAATTGCGGTTTTACGGTTTGGCGGAGACGAGCCATTTTTTTCTGAAACGGTATTATCGCTGGCGGGCGGGGTGTGCATCGCATATAATGTTGCAGAATTTTACAGGAGATGAGTATGACACAACAGAATATGGACGATATCAACGGAAAAGTCCTTATCGTTGACGACAATAACCAGAACGTTGAACTTTTGCAGGCTTATCTTGACAGTCTGCCGGTGGAAGTGATCGTAGCCGGAGACGGTCTGGAGGCAATGGAAAAAGTTTCGTCGGATCAGCCTGACTTGATTTTGCTTGACATCATGATGCCCCGAATGAGCGGTTTTGAGGTCTGTCAGAAACTCAAAAGCAATCCCTCGACACGCGACATTCCCATCATCATGATCACGGCGTTGAATGAAATCAGCGATATTGAACGCGGCGTCGAGTGTGGTACGGACGATTTTCTGACCAAGCCGGTGAACAAGCTTGAGCTGCTCACACGTGTCAAGTCGCTGCTGCGTCTGCGTCATCTGAAAAACGAACTCGAACGGGCGCTGGCATACATGGCGGACCTGGAAGCCAAAACGCAAAACGGATAAAAACGATTTGTGGTCAACGGTGAATCGTTGATTTTCAGACCGCGCCTTCATTATTTTTATATACATAACCGATCGGGCGATCGGAGTTATTTGGGAGCATCGGACATGGCATTGCAGAAAGTACACGAAGATCGATTAAGAAAACTTGATAAAATTCGCGAATTGGGATTCGATCCTTACGGTTCGCGATTTGAAGGGGCTGTTTCGCTTGAATCGGCCAGGAAACTTTTTAACGCCGACGAGCCTGAATCGCACCCTAAAGCGCGCGTCGCGGGCAGGATCATCTTCCTGCGGGATATCGGTAAATTGATCTTCCTTCGTCTTCGAGATATCAGCGGCGAACTCCAGGTCGGACTACCGAAAAATTATCTGACTGAAAACGAATGGCAACTCGCGAAACTGCTCGAAGCGGGCGATATCGTGGGACTGGACGGTGAAATCGGCATGACCAAGACGGGCGAAATTACCGTGTGGGGAAAGAGCCTGACGATACTGACCAAAGCGCTGAATCCGCCGCCGGAGAAATGGCATGGCCTGACCGATACGGAATTGCGATATCGTCAGCGATATGTCGATCTGTTTTCGAATCCGGACGTGCTTCATACGTTTAAAACACGATCGAAACTCATCGTCGATATTCGCGCATTTTTGGCGGATAAGGGATTTCTCGAAGTCGAAACGCCGATGATGCAGGCCATCGCGGGCGGCGCGGCGGCAAGGCCGTTCGTTACCCACCATAATACGCTCGATATCGATTTGTATCTGCGTATCAGCCCCGAACTCTATCTTAAACGATTGCTGGTCGGCGGGATGGAAAAAGTTTTTGAAATCAACCGTAATTTCCGCAACGAAGGTATCAGCACCAAGCATAATCCGGAATTTACGATGCTGGAGTTATATCAGGCGTATGCGGACTATAACGACATGATGGATATCACCGAAGCATTGGTCTGTTCGCTGGTCGAGAAGATCGATCCGTCGATGAAACTGCCGTTTGGCGAGCAGACGATTGATTACACGCGGCCCTGGGCGCGTAAGACCTATGCCGAGCTTGTTCAGGAACACGCCGGTGTGGACATTAACGATATTCCCGCGGTTCGCGCCAAAGCCAAGGCGATGGGTCTCGATCCTGAAAACAAAGCCGATGCCGTGGTGGTCAACGATGTTTTTGAAGCGACGGTGGAAGAAAAGCTGGTAAACCCGACGTTCGTGCTCGATTATCCGGCACCGCTGTGCCCGCTGACCAAACCCAGCCCGGACAATCCAGGCGTCGCGTTGCGGTTTGAATTGTTCCTGGCCGGCGGTATGGAACTGGCCAACGCCTACAGTGAACTTAACGACCCTGAAATTCAGGAAAAAAATCTTGCCCGACAACTGGAAGGCGAGAAGGA
>JAAZAW010000169.1 GCA_012514125.1 Phycisphaerae bacterium
AAAATCGCCGACCGTGAAAAAGCGATTACTGCGAAGGAAAAACAACTCGACGAGGCCATCAATCAACAAAAGGCTCAGCTCTTAAAGATCACCAATATGAGTACGGAAGAGGCCCGGGAAGTGCTGCTCCAGCGGGTGGAGAAGGAACTCGGAAAGGAAACTTCCGACCTGATTGAAAAGCGATTCAACGAAGCCAAAGAAACCGCCGGAGTCAAGGCCCGCGAAATCATTATCACGACCATTCAACGTTATGCCGCCGAGCATACCAGCGATTACACCGTTTCGACGGTCGATATCCCGAATGATGAAATGAAAGGCCGTGTGATCGGCCGCGAAGGCCGAAACATCCGTGCTTTTGAAAAAGCCACAGGAGTGGACGTGATTGTGGACGATACGCCCGGCGTGGTCGTCATCAGCTCATTTGACCCGGTCCGCCGCGAAGTCGCCCGACGGTCGCTGGAAAAATTAATTCAGGACGGGCGAATTCATCCGGGGCGTATTGAAGAACTCGTCGCGGAAACGGCGCTCGAGGTCGATCAGGAAGTCACCGAAATCGGTAAAAAAGCGGCATTGGAAACCAATGTTTTAAACCTGCATCCGAAGATGTACGAACTGCTGGGTCGATTGAACTTCCGAACCAGCTATGGCCAGAACGTCCTTCGTCACAGCGTCGAAGTGGCGTATCTGTGCCAGATCATGGCCGACGAACTCGGACTCGACGGCGCGCTCGCCAGACGTTGCGGCTTGCTGCATGATATCGGTAAGGCCGTCGACCATGAAGTCGAAGGCGGTCACCCACATATCGGTGCGGAACTGGCCAAACGATATAACGAAAAGCCCGAAGTGGTCAACGCCATCGAAGGCCATCACGGCGACGGCGAAATTCGTTCGCCTTACACGCCTTTGGTCTCCGCCGCCGATGCCATCAGCGCATCTCGCCCCGGAGCTCGTCGTGAATCGCTCGAACGATACATCCGCCGGCTTGAACAACTCGAAACAATCGCCAACGGCTTCCCGGGCGTTCGTCAGTCGTACGCGATCCAGGCGGGTCGTGAAATCCGAGTGATCGTGGATGCGAACGAAATCGACGACAGCAACACAATGAAGATGGCCAGAGATATCGCCAAGAAGGTCGAAGGCGAAATGGAATATCCAGGCGAAATCAAAGTCACGCTGCTCAGAGAGGTTCGGGCAGTCGAATACGCTCGATAAACAAGGGATACATTCCAATATGAAATTCAGCTCAGAATATTATCTGGAGGCTTCGCAGGAACGAATGAATACTGCGAGAATTTTATATAATGCGTGCCGATATGCCGCTGCAGTTTATTTTTCCGGAGTGGCAGTTGAGTCTTTATTACGTGCATATTTGGCGAGAAAAAATAAATTGTTTGACAGTCGACATGATTTGGGAAATTTGTTAATAGCCAGCAGTGTGGCGGACTTCATTCCTCACCCCAATCAAAGAAAATTTAGTACGGCGTTGAGTAATTTATGGGCGCGATGGAAAAATAATTACAGGTATGCATCACAAAATCAGATGCGATCTGAATTCAAACGATTAAAATTACATGTAGGTATTAAAGGTGATTTTGTGAAATATAATTCTATGATAGCTGTTGATTGTGCCGAGGAAATCATAACACTAGGAGTTCGACGATGGGATTACAAGAGGACGTAAAAAACGCGTTATTGGCACTTAAGTTTGAAAATCCAAAGATTGAACTTGAAAAAAACGTTTCGGGTAAGATCGGAGGAGTTCTCATCACAAAAACTTTCACCGGAATGTCCCAGTTGGATCGGCAAAACACGGTTTGGGATCATCTGGAAAAAGAACTCGGTAAAGAAAAAATTACACGAATTGTTGCTGTTTTGACATTAACGCCCGACTAAGCAGAAGGTGCTTTTTCCAAACCTAAAAGAAAAACAATCAAAAAAGCATAAACAGGTAACTTTATTTTGAAAATCTCTTTGACAATCTCTGCTCTTTGTGTTTTTTAAGTATTCCAGGGGGAGGTATGCAATGTTAATCAATATTTTCTGTATCGGTGATCTTGTGGGTCAGCCGGGGCGAACATTCCTGGCCAACGCGCTGCCGGTACTGATCAAATCCCGTAACATCGATGTGGTGGTGGCGAACGCTGAAAACGCCGCGGGCGGTTCGGGCCTCACACCGCAGATATTCCAGAAACTTTTGCATTACGGGGTGGACGTCGTCACACTGGGCGATCACTGTTACAAACGCTACGAAATCATTCCCATCATGGCCAGCTCCGACCAACTGGTTCGACCCGCGAATCTGCCGCCCGGCGCGGCAGGCAAGCCCTATACCGTCGTCCGCAAGGAACGTGGAATTACGATAGGCGTAACGGTCCTGCTGGGCAGACTTTACATGAAACCGATGGACTGCCCCTACCGCACCGCCGACCAGATGCTCGTCGAAATCAAAAAGCACACGCCTATCGCCATTGTGGAAATGCACGCCGAAGCCACCAGTGAAAAAATCGCGATGGGCTGGTATCTCGACGGTCGAGCTTCAATCGTTTTCGGGACACACACCCATGTGCCGACAGCCGATGCACGAATCCTGCCCAACGGAACCGCTTATATCACCGACCTTGGCATGACCGGCCCTTATGAAGGCGTCCTCGGACGAAATCGCGAAAAAGTGATCCGATCGATGATTTCCGGTATGCCGAACATGTACGATATCGCCGAAAAAGATAATCGTGTCGCGGGTGTACTGGTGACGGTCGAAACGACCACAGGCCGAGCGGTCGCCATCGAGCAAATGATCGTCGATGAGCTTCAAATCGAAAAAATGAAAAAAGAATTAAAAGCCCGACAGGTCAATCCTCCGGACACCATGCCGTCGATCAACGACGATTGATCGAAAGACGTTCTGTTTTTTATTCAACTTGTAGAAAATAGAATCAGGAGGAAACGGCCATGATTTTCACAATGTTAATGAGCGTTCTTAGATTTTTGATCCTGCTGGCTGTTGTCGTTTTCGTCGTCTCCCTGATCAAAATCATTATGCACGCAGGACGAAAATCCACCATCGACCAGGGGCGGCGAACCAAAATCATCGACTCCACCGTTCGCGACGTCAAAAAAGACGACTATCGAGAAAAACGCCTCAAGATTCTGGAACAAATGCAGTCGGGCAAAATCACTCTCGACGATGCCCAGCGTCAACTCGACGAGCTTGATCGATAATAACGTCCATGGTCCAAACGAACCATTGAACCCTCGTTGAAGTATGTTAAAATCAAGACAAAGATAACCCTGTAAAAAATCGACACGTCATAGGACTAGGAGACACGATATGGCCATTATGGGATTGGACGTTGGAACCACAGGCAGCAAAGCCGTCGTTTTCGATCTGGACGGAAAAATTCTCGCCGGCAGTTATCGCGAGTATAACCTCCATTCGCCCCATCCGGGTTGGCTGGAACTCGATCCGCATGACGTTCTTTCCGCCGTTAAAACCGTCGTCAGCGAAGCGACGGCTCGATGCAACACGAAGATTCAAGCCGTGGCGATGAGCCTGCTTGGTGAAGCGGGTCTGCCCGTCGATAAAAATTACGAGCCGCTGGCCAATGCGATCATCGGCTTTGACCCGCGAGGCGACGCCCAATGCCGGGCGTTTCGCAAAAAAATCGATCCGTGTGAATTATTTGTAATTACCGGCCATGCCGCCAACAGTTTCCATACACTCTTCAAAATTCTCCACCTCAAGGAACAGTCGCCCGAAGTTTTCTCGAAAATGCACAAGTTCCTCTGCTTCGGCGATTTTATCGCCGCCAAACTCGGATTCGAACCGATAATGGACCATTCGATGGCCGCCCGAACACTCATGTTCGATGTCAACAAACGGACATGGTCCGACAAAATTCTTAACCTGGCGGGATTGGATAAATCCCTGCTGCCCAAACTCGCCGCCCCGGGCGCGCCGATCGGCACAATCGGCAAAAACGATCTGGGATTCCCGGAAGGGGCGCTTCTCGCGGCAGGACTGCACGATCAACCCGCAGGAATTCTGGGCGCCGGCATCTCACCGGGAGAATCGATGCTCGCCACCGGTACGGTCGTCTGCATGGGCATCTTGCTCAATCAAGACGTCTGTGCCGCAGCCATGACCAAAAATAACCTCTGCCGATATCCGACCTTCGGCGATAATTTTATCTCGATCTGCTGGAACTTCACCGGCGGCGTGGCGTTGAAGTGGTTCCGCGACAATTTCGCGCAGGACCTGATCGAAAAAGCCAAAAAAGAAAATACCGACGTCTATAATCTCATTACCGCCAACCTGCCGAAAGATCCGACGAAGCTGATCCTGCTGCCTTATTTTACCACCACCGGCACGCCCTATCTGGATACCCAAGCCAGTGCCATGCTCATGGGCCTGAACCTCAATGCCAATCGCTTCGATATCGCCCGGTCGATCATGGAAGGTATCGCCTATGAGCTTCGACTCAATCAGGAACTCCTGGGCGAGGCGGAAGTCAGCATCAATCTATACAAAGCCATCGGCGGCGCCGCCAAAAGTGAATTCTGGATGCAGCTTTACGCCGATATTCTCAACCGCCCGATTTCGATCCTGCAAACCACCGAATGCGCCGCATGGGGTGTCGCCCTAATGGGTGCACATGCCGCCGGACTGCTTAAAGAAAATCCCGACGTCGTTGCAAGAAAAGTCTCCAGCACGGGCAAACAATACACCCCGCGAGAAGAAAATGTCAAAGCCTACAACGCCAGGCTGGAAATCTATAGCGAGCTGTATCCGAAGAATAAGGAATTGATTCACAAACTTTCAGCATTATAGAAAAAAACGGGCACACCCTCCTGTAAGAAAGCGAGGTCATGCATGCGATGCTTTATCGCTCTGGAATTAAACAATGCGATCAAAGATCAGCTTCAGGCGGCACAAGCCCATTTCAAAAACATCGGCGGCAAGGTCACCTGGTGCGGACGAAACCAGATGCACCTGACATTGCAATTCCTGGGCGAAGTTGCCGACGATCTGATCCCGAAAATCTGTGACGCCATGAACCTGGCAGCCGAGGAGGTTCCACCGTTTGAATTCACCGTTGAAAAAATCGGAGCCTTTCCTCCGAAAGGTCAGCCGAGAGTCCTCTGGGCCGGTGTGAGTGACTGTCCGCCCCTGCTCAAACTTCAGCAACGCCTCGAAACGTATTTAAAACCCCTGGGCTTTAAACCCGAAGACCGGGATTTCACTCCGCACCTGACCCTGGGCCGAGTCCGTGAACGCATCGACCTGCCAAAATATATCGCCGTTCAAAAAGAACTGTTCAATTTCCAAGCCGGCACCCAGAAATCGGAAAAACTCATCCTCTTCTCCAGTACCATCCGCCCTACCGGCTCGGTATATACCATC
>JAAZAW010000170.1 GCA_012514125.1 Phycisphaerae bacterium
GTTGCACACCTTGAAGAAGCGGGGGAAGGACGTTTATGGGGGATTGAAATCGGCATTGGATCGGATCGCGGCGGATTCGACGGTTGATCCCTATACGCTTTTGTTCGAACCGAACAGTTCCTGAGCCACCGGAAGCCATCTTTTATACCGGAACCACCGTATACGGAAGCTCACCCGACCCGAAGCCCCATTCCCTGCCCTCTGCCAGAAAAGACTGAGGGGTTACGAACGTCAAAATAGTTCTCTTGACATCCACCACTCTTTTCGTTCTAATAGAAAAATTATTCAGGGGTGTGAGGTTCTTTCGTCTGTTGTCCTTATAAAAACAAATGATAACCTTTACTGCGTAACATTATCTTTTACGGGAGGAATTGACATGGGGCAAAAAAGTGCGTTACTTTGTCGATCAGCCGTTCTCTTCATCTTGATCCTGACAACTTCCGCATGGCCGGACCTGATTACTTACGATAATGACAAAATAAAACTGCGCGGTGGTGCTTTGGAATCCACCACAGACACAATGGATTTTCTCAATGTCCACTCCGGCTCAAAATTCCTTGTCGAAAATTCTTCGCTCACCGTCATCGGAAATGCCTCCGTCACCGACTATTTATCCTGCATCTCCGTGGAGAATTCCTCTCTGGCCATCGGAGAAAACCTGAGTATCCAAAACGATGCTGAATTCTTAGCCTACAATAACGCATTTCCTTCCACCCCATCCATAACAGTCGCCGGAAAAATGAATGTGGAGGGCAACCTGACATACGTCTTCATGGAAAAGGTCAACATGACAATCGCCGACAATTTACAGATTACCAATGGCGCAAACGTCTCCTCCAATAACTCAAAATTCGCGGCACAGTCATGCAGCCTTGAAAACAACTCATCCATGGCGCTGTACCAGACAACTCTGGAATTCGAGACCTTGGCCATGCAGGAAGGGTCGATGCTCGGCGGCTCCGGCGACTGGAAAATCAACCAATTAACTAACCAGGGAGATTTTTTCATCGGCTTCTCGCCCGGACAGGTCGATCTTGATGGAAATTACATCCAGCAGTCCACCGCAACCCTGTTTATGGAAATCGGCGGCTATGAACCCGAAAAAAACGACCGCTTCAATATCACCGGAAACGCACTGCTCGACGGCGTTCTCGATCTGAACCTGATCGACAAGTTTACCCCCCTGCTGAACGACTCATTCACCCTGATGACTTACACCGGCTACAGCGGAGCGTTCGATTTCACAAGCCCCACTTTTGCAGATGGCCAGTACTTCCAACTGATATATAATGACACCGCCCTGGTCGCGGTTGTGGTTCCTGAACCGGGTGTCGGGCTGCTGATTCTGGCGGCGCTGCCCTGGCTGACCGGGAAGCGCAGGGGGCGGCGATTGCGCTCGGCGGATTAATTTTCGGAAGAATTTACTTCCGGATAAATATGATGCTCCAGACCTGCCAGCAGGCCTGATACGATATCGCCCAAACCATCGATGATATAGGGCGTCATCGTCTGGCGGACCCCGTCGCGACAGCCCGAGAGTCCTAAAACCACAACTATAAATACTGGCAGAATCGATCGTTGTATCATTTTTCGCATCGGACGTCCTTTCTTTTGACGAAAACTGTTGCTCTTGTTCGTCCTGATGTTTATTATCGGACAATAAACTAAAAGAACTTAACCAAAATCAGGAACCGATGTGACGCAATCCAATAAAGATCAATCACTTGGCAAAATACTCTCCCATCATTCGATCCGGCTGACCCGCCGGCTCGGACAGCATCTGCTGGTCAACGATCACTATCTGAAAACCGTTATCGACCATAGCGATCTGGACGGTGTAGACCTGGTTCTGGAAGTCGGGCCTGGTCCTGGAAATCTCACTGAATTACTTTTAAGTAGTGGTAAAAAAGTAGTGTCTGTCGAGATAGATAAACGCTTTTGTGAAATTTTACGCCGAAAGTTTCACGATTGTGTAAATTTTGAATTACACGAATGTGATATTTTAGACACAGAATTACACAAATGTGTAATTTCAGACCCGATTGGACATATCCAAAAGTGGGGAATCTCTGCAAATTTACCTTATAATATCGCAAGCGTACTGATAGTCGAATCATTGTATGCGAAGATGCCTCCGCGGTATATTTGTGTGATGATTCAGAAAGAAGTTGCCCAGCGAATTGTCAGCGAGGCCGGCGGTAAGGCGTACGGGGTGCTCTCGGTGCTGGTTCAGGGGGTGGCGGAGGCGAAGATTGTGGCGTCGGTGCCGCCGGGTGCGTTTTTGCCGCCGCCCAAAGTTCATTCGGCGATCGTTCAAATTATTTATAAGCCTGAATGTGCCGTCCGCATTGAACGGCCTGCGTTTTTTCGGGAGCTGGTGAGTCGGATTTTTCGGCATCGTCGCAAGACGCTTCGCGGCGGCTGGGTGAAAATGCAGCCTGGTGAGGTCCAACCTGTGATTGAGGGGGTGTTGGCGGACTTGGGGATCGATTCGAGCCGACGGCCTGAGACGTTGAGCGTTGAAGAGTTTATCGCGTTATCCAACAAACTTACGGCGGCGGGCCAAGTCGGTCTGACGTAAGGATTTATCCGATCTGACGTATAAAATGCGTTCTAGATATTTCCCAGGAATTGCGGTTTGAGGTCGCGCAGGGCGGGGAAGCGTTCTCGAAGTTTTTTCAAATCATCGAGATCAGGCGCGGCGACGAGGGCGGTTTCCTGATCGTCGGCGAGGGCGAGAATTTTGCCGTGAGGGTCGATGATTTGACTTTGGCCCGAATAAGAGACGTTCGGATCCGATCCGACACGATTGACGCCGACGACGCAGGCGATATTTTCGATGGCACGGGCGCGTAAGAGTGTTTCCCAGTGGAGTTTACGACGTTTAGGCCAATTGGCGACGACGACGAAGAGGTCGGCGCCTCGGCAGACGGCAAGTCTGAAGAGTTCGGGAAATCGCAGGTCGTAGCAGACGACGGGGCAGACGGTAAAGCCCGCCCAGTTGAAGAGAGTCAGCTCATGGCCTGGGGCGAAGTATTTGTCTTCGTCGGCGTAGGAGAAGGGATGAATTTTGGTGTATCGAAGCAGAAGGTCACCTTGTGGGGTAAAGACGACGGCCTGGTTGAGGGCTTTGTTGTCGGTTCCCGCGGCAACGAGGCCTGCGACCAGGAAAATTTGGTAGTCGCGGGCGGTTTGAGCGAGAAAGAGTTCGGTTGCCTGGTTATGAGATTCGGCGACGGCGGGAATGTTCATGTTGAAGCCTGTGGCGAACATTTCCGGCAGGACGGCGAGGTCGCCGGGAGTGGGCGAGGCAGAGGCGAGCAGGCGGTGGACCTTGTCGAAGTTGGCGGGTTTGTTTTCCCAGACGATATCTGTTTGTAACGCGATGATGTTCATTTTATGAAATTATAAGCTGTTTTCTTTCACGAGTTGACGAATTTTGTCGAGAATTTCCTGTTCGGCGGCGTAATCCCGACGTATCGACGTCCAGACTTCCGCACGTTCGCGGTCGGTGATCACTCCGGCGTTTCTTTGCTCGGCGGGTCGATCGTCGCCCTGGCGTTGATTGGCAAAGGCTGCGATGGGTGTGGTATCGAGTCGTTGCAGATCGGCCCGGGCTGAGACTGAAACCTGATTATCTGAGATGGAACGCACCTGCAGGGTGAGTACCCGTCGAAATGTGTGGTTGGATTGCACGAGGACGTCCGACATGGAGGCGATGGATTCTTTCGCGGTGTACTCCATGGGAACCGCACGAATAATTCCCCGGTCACGATCCACCGAATCGATTCGATAGGTTTCTTCCACTACCCTGGCGGCGGAACGAAATACTTCATCTGGGGGCAGGGAAAAAGTTATGGTGCTGCCCGGTGGAATTCGATTGGGTCCGAGGGTTTCGGAACATCCGGCCATCAAGATCAAACAGACTAAAAAGCTCATTGTTTGTCGCATGCTGATTCTCCCATTTGTTCGCGTTGTTATATCGGTTGTTTGATGTTTTATCAATGTAAAAGATGGATTTCATCGTGTCGTCGCTTCGGGGCTTGAAGAAAGTCGTTTTGCTTTCTTACGCCAGGTCGCTTCGACCCATTCGACAAGCTCAGGGACCACAGGCTTGGCGACCGTAGGTTTTTAGCGCTATGATACGATTAATCCAATGCTCATTATTCCATTAATTCCAACACTTGCGTAAGATTTTGGCAAGGGATAATTTGTGAATCTTCGAATCTGGCAGAACGGATCGCTGTTCCGGTAGGGAAGATAATTTGCCGAAGTCCGAGCCTGATCGCTTCATTGATTCGATTTTCGCCGAAGGGGACGGGGCGAAGTTCGCCCGAGAGTCCCAGTTCTCCGAAAACGGCAGTGGCCTGGGGAAGGGTTTTGTTGGTATAGGCCCCTGCGACGGCCAGTGCGATTGCGAGGTCTGCGGCAGGTTCGTTGACTTTAACTCCGCCGACGACATTGACGAACACATCTTTTGTGGAGAGTTTGAGTCTTGCGTGGCGTTCGAGGATGGCCAGGATCATTGCCAGTCGGTTGGCGTCCACTCCGGTGGCTTTTCGTCGTGTCATTCCTGGAGCGGCGGGCGCGGTCAGGCCCTGGACTTCCACGAGCAGGATTCGGGTGCCTTCTCCGGCGGACAAGATGACGCTACCGGGGCGTTGGGAGTATCCCCGTTGGAGGAAGAGTCCAGCGGGGTCGGTGATTTCGATGAGTCCCCTATCGCTCATTTCGAAGATACCGAGTTCGTTGGTGGCGCCGAAGCGATTTTTTGCAGCCCGGATGAGTCGATGACGTTGGTGGTAATCGCCTTCGAAATACAGGACGACATCGACGATGTGTTCGAGGATTTTCGGTCCCGCGATGGTCCCCTGCTTTGTGACGTGTCCTACGAGGACGACGGTGGTTCCGGTAGATTTTGCGAGCCAGACCAGTTCCGTTCCGCATTGTCGAAGCTGGCTGACGGAACCCGGAGCGGCGGGCAGTGTGGGTTTGTAAATGAGCTGGACGGAGTCGATCATTACGACGGCGGGTTTGATTTCGCGAATGTGATTGAGGATAACTTCGAGATTGGTTTGGGCATCGACGACGACGCGGTCGCCGGTGATTCCGATGCGGCTTGCGCGCATTTTGATCTGGCTTGGGGATTCTTCGCTGGTGACATACATTACGGTTCTTCCGGTATCGGCGATTCCCTGGGCGGCTTGAATGAGCATGGTGGATTTACCGATTCCAGGAGGACCGCCGAGCAGGATCGTGGCACCGTCGACCAATCCGCCGCCGAGGACGCGATCGAATTCGCCGAGTCCTGTGGTGTATCGGAGACCTTCGTCACTCTGGAATTTTTCCACATCGTCGGCGAGGTTGACCGGTTTGCTCATATCGACGGGGACCATGGGTCGATGTAAATCGTCGCTGAGGCCCTGGATTTTTTCCTGGTCGAAGCTGTCCCATTGTCCGCAGTCGGGACATTTTCCCATCCATTTGAGTTGACGCGAGCCGCATTCCCGGCAGACGTAATATGTTTTTTCTTTGGCCATGTTTTTCCTATGTTTGAATTTTTATTTATATATATTTTTGTATTATACGCTTTTGACTCAAGATTGTCGTCGTTTCGGTTTCTGAGGAAAGTCGAAGGGACATTTGCTTGCCGGCGTCATGTCGCTTCGACCCATTCGACAAGCTCAGGGACCACAGGCTCAGCGACCGAAAGTTTTTAAGATTTTTTAATGTAATGACTCGATTAAAGCCAAAGCGTATTATTCTGTTTTTGTCCATGGGGTCTCGGTTACCTGCGATTGGAAGTTGGACCACCGAGCCGCTTCGAAGAACCAGTCGCTGAGGCGATTCAGGAATCGCGGGACGGTTTCCGCGATTTTTCGTGTTGTCCGGGTTTGGAGCATTGAAATTCGACGTTCTGTTTTTCGGCAAAGTGCCCGGGCCAGATGAAGGCGGCAGGCGAGTTCCGTTCCATCGGGCAAGATAAAGACGCGAAGTTCGGGCAGTTTTTCCTGCCAGGCGGCGATTTCCGTTTCGAGTCTGTGGATGGGTTCTTCGGGGAATACGCAGGACGACCATCCTGAGACATATCCACCCAATTCGAAGAGTATTTTTTGCATCCAGTCCAGGCGAGATTTCATTTCCTGATCGTCGCAAACACACTTTACCCACCCGATGGTGCAGTTGAGTTCATCGAGCGTACCGACGGCTTCGAAATTGATATGGTCCTTGCCCACCATTTGCCCTGAAACCAGTTTTGAAGCACCTTGATCCCCGGTCGAGGGATACTTTTTCTTCATTGTTGTTTTCCTTTTCGTCATCGTCTGTTTGGTGTTGGTATTTTTTCATTATACAGGCCGTCGGCTATGAGCGAAAAAGTTTTTACGTTCTTTCTTATCTCTTTCAAAGAGCATATAATTTTGATAGTAATTTTAAACATGATGAATCGTCGATGGTTTCAAAAATGCGTTGGCGATTGTTGGAATAAGTGAGGAACAAGGAATACAATGGTCGCTCCGGGAATTCAATTTCGATGTCCGACGTGCAAGAAGGAAGTGATGGTGCTCAAGCCTGAGGATTTGCCCACCAGGCCATTTTGCTGTTCGCGGTGCAAGATGATCGATTTGTATAAATGGTTTAACGAGGAAATCTACATTTCGCAATCCACGCATCCTGAAAGTGAATTTTTCAAGACGCATACGTCTCTGGATGAAGAAGCGGAACGCGAATGACAGGATGAAAGGTTAAATCAAAAGCCTATTACAGTATTGTCCCGGGATTTGTCTGGGCTGTGATGACTGGGGGCGTTTGAGCGGTGGTTTTGGTTTCATTGTCTGAATTGAAATGGAATTCGGGGACCAGTTTTTTCATCGCCATCCGGACCTTGTTGGGACATTCAGATTGCGTCAGCGTTGCCAGTTCATCAAACCCTTTGAGCAAGGTTTTACGATCTACGGGGGCTTTTTGCCAGACTGCGATTTTTTCATGGCTTGTCGGGGACATGTCTTCGCCTTCGAGTGAAAGTTCTTCGAATAATTTTTCGCCCGGACGGATGCCAGAAAATTTGATTTCGATATCTTCGTTTGGGGTAAAGCCGCTGAGGGTAATCATATCGCGGGCCAGATCGACGATTTTTACGGGATCGCCCATATCCAACAGGAAAATCTCGCCTCCTTTTCCGATGGCGGCGGCCTGCATTACGAGTTGGGCGGCTTCGGGAATTGTCATAAAATATCGTCGCATCTCCGGGTGGGTGACCATGACGGGACCGCCCTGGAGGATTTGTTCTTTGAAAATGGGCACGACCGAGCCGTTGGAGCCGAGTACGTTGCCGAAGCGAACGGTAACAAACTGTGTTCCGCCCGGAGCATTGATTCCCTGGATGTACATTTCGGCGATTCGCTTGGAACAGCCCATGACACTGGTGGGATTGACGGCTTTGTCGGTTGAGATCATGACGAACTTTTGGCAGTTATATTTGGCTGCGGCATCGGCACAATTTTTTGTTCCGAAGATGTTATTTTTGACCGCCTCGGTGGGGTTCAGTTCCATCAGGGGGACATGTTTGTGGGCAGCGGCATGGAATAGGGCGTTGGGACGTTCTTTTCCGAAGATCAACTCCACTCGCTCGCGATCGGTAATATCGCAGATGTATACGGCGATATCCAGGCTGGGGAAAGTTTTGCGCATTTCACGTTCGATGAAAAACAGGGGATTTTCCGCCTGTTCCACCAGCACCAGTCTGGCGGGATTGAAATTGCCGATCTGCCGGCACATTTCCGAACCGATGGAGCCGCCGGCGCCTGTGATCATCACGGTTTTGTTTTGAATGTAATTGCTGATGGCTTGACAATCGAGCTTGGCGGGTTCGCGTCCCAGCAGGTCGTTGATATCGATTTCACGCATTTGCGAAACGCGGATTTTACCGGAAATCAGGTCTTTTAACGCGGGGACGGTTCTGAATCGGACATTTGTGCCCTGGCATTTTTCGACAATTTTTCGCACCTCGCGTGGGGGAACCGACGACTGGGCGATCAATACTTCATCGATCTGGTACTTTTCGCAGAATTCCTTGATATTATCGGGACTGCCCAGGACTTTGCATCCGAGGATTGTGGCACCGTGTTTGCTGATATCGTCATCCAGCAGGCCCACAACTTCGTATTGTTCCACGGACATACGGTGAATTTCCCGTAAGGCCATTTCGCCCGAATCGCCCGCACCGACAATCAGAGTTCGAATCAGCCTGCCGCCGGAAAGCTGGCAGAATTCTTCATGATATAAACGAACGGCGATACGGACGCCGCAGACCATGGCGATCGTGCAGGCCCAGTCGAGTAAGAAGATGGATTGTCTGAAGGTTTCAAATCGTTCCAACGGAAATAGATCGACAAGGTCCGGATAAACCATCGGCCCGATCGAAGCGACGAGGAAAAACGTTACAACGAATAGAAATAAGCTGACGTGGCTGGCGATCGTGATGCGGATCAAATCGTAGAGGGATACATATCGCCACCATCCCTGGTAGAGATTGAACCCCCAGAAGACGAGGAGCTTGATCACCAGGATGACCGAAAGCATTGGCAGATAAAGGGGATAAAACCAGTTTGTCACATCGGAAAAGTTATAGGCCAGACCGAAAGACATGAGTAAACTCAGCGCAAAAAGCACCGTGTGGACGAGAACGATCAAAACACGTCGATATCGAAGAACGATCGATTTGGTCGAGCCGTTATCGTTCGTCACCGAACTGTTGTGTTGATCTTCATTTATGGATTGTGTCTGAAGATCGGCATTATTGGGATCTTTCGTCTGTTTCATATATCCTATATATCCGTTAGAAACCACGACACGATTACTATGAAATATCTATTTTGCGTACTTTTTCTTTTAAAAAGTCAATTTTTCACTATTGCTATAAGCTGTCAGGCGGTTCTTTGCAATGAACCGACCTGGTGGCTATTATATCGACATCCCGGCATAAAATATCACTATTATTTTAAAGAAAA